>NZ_NDIM01000126.1:0-4894 GCF_002241375.1 Vibrio sp. V19_P1S1T109
GAACACACGTTCAGATTAATTAAACAAAATTATGGCTGCCAATATTTCTCTTAAGCAATTGAAAGTATTCACTTCGATTACGCAACACAAAACCTTGACCCAAGCTGCAGAGGCGCTGTTTTTGTCAAAAGCGGCCGTGAGCATGTCACTGTCTGAACTGGAAAAACAGCTTGGGCATGCGCTGTTCGATAGGGTCAATAACCGTTTAATCCTCAATCAAGAGGGACAAAAACTGTTGCCGCTCGCCGATGAACTGCTAAGCCGTGCGAGCAACATCAACCAACTGTTTGACAGTGAGCAAACCCTCGCAGGCCAATTGCGCATTGGTACCAGTGATACGATTGGCAACCATGTTGCGCCTTATCTACTCAGTCAATTTCGCCAGCAAACCCAACACATCTCGCAAAGTTTGTTTATTTCCAACTCGGCGCTGATTTGCCAAAAGTTGGTCGATTACGAACTGGATCTTGCTTTGATTGAAGGAAAAACACTGCACCCAGAGCTGATTTCAACGCCTTTTTCACACGATGAAATGTGTATTATTTGCGCACCCGAACATCCACTCACAATAATAAATCAGCTCACCCTCAATGATTTCGAACAGAGCCAATGGGTATTGCGTGAAGCGGGTTCTGGCTCGCGAGAGTTTTTCTTACGGGCTATCGCACCACGACTTGAGCAGTGGCATGAAGCCTTTGAATTGAATACCACTGAAGCCTTAATCAACAGTGTTTCGGCAGGGTTAGGTTTGGGCTGTTTATCCACCCTTGCTGCGCATTCAGCACTGCAAGATGGCCGGGTTAAAAGACTCGATGTTCCGCTGGACATGAAACGCCGTTTTTGGCTATTGGTGCATAAAGAAAAATACCAAAGCCCACTGCTCAAACACTTTATTGAATTTTGTTATCAATGGAACAAAGAGTAGCCATCCACCTCTCACTTTTTCCTGCTCACCTAGACTTCATGGTTTAAAAACTGTATAAACAGCCAGTAGAATTAATGACTAAGTTAGAGGATTAACCATGGCTGTAATCGTCAAGTACGTGGTGGAACGCAACGGAGAAGAAAAGATGACTTTTACCTCTAAAGCAGACGCTGACGCTTATGACAAAATGCTCGATATGGCAGATGAGCTTTTCGAACTGTTAGGGAAAAGTGAGTTACTAGAAGATGAAGCCAAGCAAGAAGCTTTGGCGATGTTCTTAGCGCAAAATAAAGAAGAAGTGCTTTACGCACTTGGCGCAAAGCGCAAGCCTGCACCGGCTAAGCCTAAAAAAGCCAAAGCGATAAAAGACGAAGCACCAGAAGAAGATGCAGCTTAAGGCGATTAAACGCTTAACTTAAGATAATAGAACGTGAAAAGGCCGCTGCTTCGTCAGCGGTTTTGTATTTCTGTCTAAAGAAATACATCGCTAAAAAGACAAAAGGTATCGTTTTACGGACTTTCTCCCCTTTTGCCCTTTCCTACCCCTGCCTCACTCTTTATGATGCTTGATAAATCGAGTGCGCCGCAATGATGCTCAACCTACGCTGGCGAGCGCATCAATAGTGACAACATGGAGATATCAAAATGGCTTACTTTGCACTTGCCTTTGGCACGGCAACCAAAAACCGTGATGGAAAAATTATTGAAGCGTTTTTTCCAGCGCCAATTCTCAACCCAAGTGACGCACTAGTGAGCGAGCTTGCTCAAGTCTCTGGTTATGGCGAAGGCAACCAGTATATCGACATCTCAACCGAGCAAAGCGCCCAACTCGCCGCGATATTTGCTCAACATGATCAGGCTAACAATGCCAGTTTTGCCGATAAAGCCGCTAACGCCTCACAACCACTGGTGCTGGTTATTTTAGCTTCCGACGAACAGCCTCAATCAGTCGCTGAAGGCTTTTTGAAGCTACAACTGATTTCACACCGTTTAGTGAAACCACACGGTACTGTGCTTGATGGTATTTTTGGCCTGCTGCACAACATCGCATGGACCAATGAGGGTCCTATCGATCTACCTGAACTAGCGGATCGTCAAATTGAAGCTCGCCTTGCAGGCCGAGCTTTAACGGTAGATTGTGTCGATAAATTCCCGAAAATGGTTGATTACATTGTCCCAGCGGGCATCCGTATTGCGGATACCTCGCGCGTTCGCCTTGGCGCGCACGTGGGCGAAGGTACCACTGTGATGCATGAAGGTTTTATCAACTTCAACGCTGGTACAACAGGCGTGAGCATGGTTGAAGGGCGTATTTCTGCTGGTGTGGTTGTTGGTAATGGATCGGACATCGGCGGTGGCGCTTCTATCATGGGTACGCTTTCTGGCGGCGGTAAGGTCGTGGTCTCTATCGGTGAAAACTCACTGCTTGGCGCAAATGCAGGCTTAGGTTTCCCACTCGGCGATCGCTGCACAATAGAATCAGGTTTGTACGTAACTGCTGGCACTAAAGTGCGTATGCTCGATAACCAAGGCCAAGAAGTGGAAATCGTCAAAGCACGTGATTTAGCTGGTGTATCGGATCTACTTTTCCGTCGCAACTCGATCACTGGTCAAATTGAGTGTTTAGCCAATAAATCAGCCGTTGAACTGAACAGCATGCTGCACAGCCATAACTGATCCAGTTTTTCTGATAAAAAGGCTTGGCCATGTGCCAAGCCTTTTTCTTTTGCGCGCTTTCTACTGCTAGGCTACTTTCTACTTTTTTATTTTGCTACTTCCACGTTACGAGCCAAACCGTTATCCCGGGTGGCCATCGACTCTCGGCGTAAGTAACATCGTGCCGAATTTCCACACAAACAGAGTAAAAGCCAATATCCAGAGTGCGGCACTGATATTCACCATCAAAAAGAGTTGTGCTGGAAAAAACGCTACACCGAGGCTGCGTACCAATGCCGACATCATCAAAGCCGCAAACGCAATACTCATTTTAGGCCCTTGATAAATCGCCCTGCCGGTATGCCCCATGGTCACGCGTGCAATCATCGACAAAATCAAGCTTGAGATGGCTCCAATAGCAAAGAGATGGATCAGGTTATGAGTGACATATACATCATCAATTAACCCGCGCAGTAATAAGCTCAAAGGAATGCAGGCATACGCAGCGTGCAGCGACCAAACCAGAGGCTCACTCAATGTTAGCCATGGTTTCCAACGCATCCAACGTACCCACTGCGCTAACCCAGCCAGTAACATGATAGGCTGACCAATCTGCACCATCGTCAGCGGGAAGAAACTCAAAATAAACAAGGCCGCAATGGGTGCATTGGCTAACCAATCGAGCCATACCCATGGCTGTGCTTTTTCAAAGTTAAAACGCCTTGCGCTGAAGAAAGGGATCACGCGTGCTCCCATGACTGATAGCAACAATGTGAACCACCACAACATCGCCTGCCATACCGCCGCTGAGCTAAAGGGCGGCATTCCTTTAATGGTGGCATAACTCGCAAAGTTCGCGCCGATCGCTAAAATAAACAGCGGCACAAAAAAGAGATTTTTCCAGCCTTTCGCTTGCACTACTCGGCAGCCAATTTCATAGGCTGAAGCGGCCAAAAAAAGCGCTTCGACAGAAGAGATGACCCACAAAGGTGTCGGCGTCCACAATAAGATTCGAGGCGCTAGCCACAAGGCGACTAACACGGCTAAGCGATAATGTTTCGTGCCATTAATGCCAGTCCAGTTCTGTACGGCAGTCAATAGAAAACCGACCACAATTGCCATAGCAAAACCAAACAGCATTTCATGTACATGCCACCACAGCGCAGGAACTTGCAATGCCGATGGCTGACCGGTTTGAAACATCCAGACCCATAACGTCACCGCTAAAACGGCATATACGCTACCAAGTAGGAAAAAGGGACGAAAACCAAGGCGCAACCAAGCGGGTATGCGTTGTTCTACTTTTATATCGGTAATATTGAGCACTGTGACCTCTTACGGCGGTGGTGGATATCATGACAGACGACCAACACCACAAGCACAATTCAAGCCAATAAAAACACCCAATAAAAACAATAAAATAAGAAATATCACTCAAAAAAAAAGAGTCATAACAACTCAAGAAAAAACAGTCATTATGACTCAATGAACTCATTTAAACTCTATCCTAACCAGTGGTTACACGCATAGCACTGCGGTTCGAGCTAATCACCACACAAGCCGTCTGTTTTTGTTTACCAAAACCGATGATTTGTGACAGCGCTTTTTTGCCGACCGGAATGAAAGCCGAAGCCATCGCATCCGCTTCTGTTTCTGCATGTGGATCGTGAATGAAGAAGAATTTATCGCTCATACCACTGAGTACGATCCAATGCGGCTCTTTCTTACCATCGAAACGATAAGTGCTGATGAGTAGCAGCACACATGCCCCTTCCGTCACCCACGCTTCTAGTTGCTCTTGACTCGGTGGTGCATCAATCATCGCCACATCTTGATGACTAAGCTGCTCACAAAAATCAAGATGAACCAATTCGATAACTTGTTTTTTATTGGCATCTCGCACGCTATCAATAAAAGGCGTGCTTTTGGATTGGCTCCACAGCTCCACATGATAACCGCGTCGACTAGCAGCCAATGCCAACCCTTGGCCGCTGCACCCACCGTGCCCCGCCGCCATAAAAATCGTTGTCGCTTCTCGCCACAGTTGCAGCTCAGCGGTGCGACTCGGCTCAAACGATTTAGACAAGCAAGAAAAGCTCATCAGCAAGCATGCCGCACCGCAAGTAAATGGCGTAGTCTGAACATAAAGTGGCATCGGTAATTGCACCTTAGGCCCTTGTGGCGACAAGCGTTTTTGCATCCGGCGTCCATTACACAAATCATCGTAATAATGGATAAGAAATTTCAGGGTTTTATAGCCCATTTTTTCATATAAATTTATCGCTGCCGTATTGTCTTCACGCACTTCTAATC
>NZ_NDIM01000254.1:0-4891 GCF_002241375.1 Vibrio sp. V19_P1S1T109
CCATGGAAATAAACTAAAAATATAGGTTTATAGTGACTATGCGTAAAACAATCATTGCAGCCGCTTTGCTGCTAGCATCAGGCCAAACACTGGCAGAAATAGACCGAAATAGCCCATCCGTCATGAGCAATTTTAGTTACGACTATATCGAAGCTCGTATTGGAGCAAGTCCAGTCACCTTTGGTGCTGCGATGAGCAAATCAATTCACCCAAATGCACATGTTATTGGTCGTATAGACTCTGAGTTTGAAGGTGATTTTGACGCAGCCGCAGGTTTTGGCTTTCATGCTCCTATTAACAACTGGGCTGACTTCACGGGTGAAATGCTATTACGCGTCGTAGATACCCGCGATAATAAAAGCGCCGATACAGGAATGGAATTAAACCTTGGCGTACGTCAATGGCTTGGACCACAGTTGGAAGTTGGTGGCAAAGGTGGCTTTGTCTCTATCGATGACAATGATGACTGGATTGCGTCTGTTTATGCCCGTTTTCATTCTACAGAACTGTTCTCTCTCGGTGCCGAAGCTCGTATCAATGATGCTTACGGCGATCAGCTGATGTTTACGACTCGTTTTAAGTTCTAGGTGTAAGCTAAATACAATAAAAAGCCGAGACGTAAGACTCGGCTTTTTATTTGATAACTATTTATTTGATAACTTTGCTACAAAACTGTCAGCGTAATGAGCAGCTTTCTAATAATTGACGCTTGCGAGGCTCTTGCAGCAATTTCCAATGAATACCTTCGATCGCACCAGCAAACTTCCACAGTAGTTTTACATCGACGTCACTACCGTACGTTTTTCTCACTTTAGAAAATATCGTAGGAGCACCTAAGCGCATGAACGTTTCCACATCATTGATGCCCGCTTTTTTAACCATACGCTCTAACGTTAACTGCATGTTTGGTAAATCACGTAGTCGACGGCTTGCAGAGGATTTTTGAAAGCTACGTTGCTCAACAGAATAACGAATGGAACGTTCAATAATCGTATCTAGGCTCTCATGATTGCTCACAAAAAGCTCAGTAATATCATAATAATTAACGGTTGCTGTGGTCTGCTTTTTAACGTGTTTGTATTTTTCGCAACCTAATTTTGTGAGTGCATCATCGAGCTCTTCACCTCCACGAATAAAAACAGACTCTTCACTAATCAGTGAATACATCGCTTCTTTTTGGAAAAGCCCAACACCACCAAACATTGAACGCTTTTGAAATGCGCCAAATTTAATAACGTAATTGAAAAATGCATGCTCAATCATATCCATTGATCCTTAATCAAGTTCCCCGATTAATAGTGATCACCAGATAGCAGCGTATTTTTGCGAATAAAAAGAGTAAGTTAGTAACAAGCTTGTAGTAGTTTAGTATTAGCTTGCTTAATATGGGTACTATCATAGTTAACGATACAAAATAAGTCTGGGCATACATCACATCAATAGACATATCTCAGCAGAGTTATGAGATAGAAATCACATCATTGTGTTTATGAATAAATTTTTTTGACACATACGCTTTCCATTAACGTATTAAGATTAATGCATCAAGAAAACAAATTTATGCGATTGATGGTGAATTGATTGCTTATTTGGGTTAGCAGACGGTAAAATGCCTTCAGTACAGATTGAGCACAAATTTATGAATCATCTATCTTTTTACTGGCTTCCAGATCATCATCAAATGCTCATCCAAGGGTTAGAAAGTGAATTTTCTCAATTGGTTGAACACTCACTCAGCACAGGAAAAATTTCACTTCCTCCTATTCCTGATGTTGTTCTAAAAATACAGCGCTTATGCACATTAGAATCTACTGAAATTTCAGATGTCGCCGATTGTCTACTTGAAGATCCCGGACTGACTGCAATTGTAGTACGCGTAGCAAACTCTGTTGTCTTTAATCGTCGAAATATTACCTGTACGGATTTAGTCACGGCTGTATCACGCTTAGGCATACTACGAGTACGCGACATTGTAACAGCTCAAGCGATTGAGCAGTTAAAGCACTCCGTAAACTTAAGCAAAGAA
Organism: Vibrio sp. V19_P1S1T109; assembly: GCF_002241375.1. Taxonomy (NCBI): domain Bacteria; kingdom Pseudomonadati; phylum Pseudomonadota; class Gammaproteobacteria; order Vibrionales; family Vibrionaceae; genus Vibrio; species Vibrio sp. V19_P1S1T109. Next base: position 2,027 of record NZ_NDIM01000254.1, read on the forward strand.
TGCAATAAAATATTGGTTAATAGCGCCGCCATATCGCGAGAGCTTGGCGCAACCATGGTGATGGTAACTCACGCATTTAAACAACTAGAACCAAGCCGATATCAACATTTAGAGCAAGAAAAAGCCTTACTTGTCGGTCTACTTGCGGATATTGGCTTGTTTTGTCTGGTACACGAATATCATTTATATCTTGAGAAAGGCAACTATCTCGATCAAGACATCGCCCTACAGATTTTTCAGTCGCGATGTTCAAAAACCAGTCAGCTTGTGTTAAGAAGTTGGGGGTTCGACTCAGATTTCCTTGAAGTAGCAGGAAATCAATCTTTAGTCGCATCTTCTCACGAAGTCAGTTACCTTGATGTGGCACGTATTGCTCACCATCTTTTACTGTTTCGTCGTCAAGATGAAGAGATTGAAGAGCATGACGTCGAAATTAATGCGACCGGAGCTGAGGTGCTATACAACTTAAGTAACCTTAGTGAGCTTGAATTCAAATCAAAACTCAATGATGTGATCAACGCAAGCGGCTTCTAAACCCAAAATAATCAGAGGATGAGATGTTCTCAGGGATGTTATTTATTTTTGCCCCACTAATAGTGGGGTATCTATTTTCTATTGCCAATCAACAGTGGCTAGCAGCATTAAATAAAGCCACGTCTTGGTTAGTTTACGTCATTCTGTTTCTGATGGGTTTAAGCTTGGCAGCCCTCGATAACTTGGGCAGTAACCTACAGTTGATACTCAAATTTACCACCGTATTTTTCTTGATGATCGGTGCTTGCAACTTGTTGGTCTTGCCTTTTATTGACAAATTTCTACCCATAAAAACCGATGTGAACCATTCAAAACTGCCACTATCTAGCATGGCGTTAGAATCCGTAAAGCTGATTGTGGTTGTCGGTGGAGGATTGGCGCTTGGGGTTGTATTAGGATTCGATTTAAGTTGGGTGAGCACCGCCAGTGAATGGATCCTGTTCGTATTACTTTTCTTTATTGGTATTCAGTTGAGAAATAGTGGTTTAACTCTACGACAAATTTTGCTCAATAAATACGGAATGGTCATCGCATTAGTCATTATATTGACCTCTTGGATTGGGGGGATCATTGCGGCCATGATTCTTGATATCCCAATTTATCGAGGACTAGCCATGGCTTCCGGTTTTGGATGGTATTCACTTGCCGGGATTTTAATGGGTGATGCTTTCGGCCCAGTCTATGGTGGTGCCTCTTTCATGATAGAGCTACTTAGAGAACTGGTTGCTTTAGTGATGATCCCCATGCTAATCCGAACCAAACCTTGCTCTGCCATCGGCTATGCTGGGGCAACCGCGATGGATTTCACCTTGCCCGTGATCCAGACAACTGGCGGGGTTCGTTGCGTACCGATCGCAATTGTCAGTGGGTTTATTCTCAGCCTACTGGTGCCTATTCTTATGCTGTTCTTTGTATCACTTGCAGGCTAGATCTCAGGAATCACTTTAGCCTTCATTTAAACTAACAATAGGGAGTAGAAAACTCCCACACAATAACAAAGCCCAAAGGAAGATTTATGAAACGTGTTCTCGTTGCCCTACTGCTCTCAACTTCAGCGAATGTTGCTCTCGCTGCTGATAACCAATGCTTATCCGAAAAATATGACGCTTATGTCGACGCGTCTCTCCATTGGTATAGTGATCTCGCAGACTTAACGACCGCGCAATATCCTGAACTTACTGAAGTTAGCCAATGGTTTCTGCAAGGACGCCAGCATCACTTTGAATTAAGCCGTGCGGCAGTCCACTATTACCTAAGCAACGATCCTTCTAAAGTTGCCACCTCGCAACCTGTAGAAGCTTGGTTAAAACTAGAACAGCACGACATTAAAGTATTGGCCTCACGCAGTGATGATCTCGGCCACATTGCTAAAATCACCTATGAAGATCGCCAAGCAAAGCCTAACGAAAAAAACTATGAATTACGTTCAGCTTTAGCCGAATTGCTCAGTCATCCGAAGCAGATCGAAGCTGCGTTGAATAAATATAACGATGCCATCGCCTTGATCGAAAAGAAAGTCTGTAACTAGTCGCCGCCTCTACTCTAGCCGAATTAAGACGGGACAACTGTCCCGTTTTCGTTTAGATTGTGCCGCTCGCATTCCATAAAATCAAAATAACGAAGCTGTATGGTATCAGAACAAAAAACTGCAAATGTGAGTTTCGAGAGCTTGTTACGGATCTTCACTGTGCCCGAAGGCCCCGACTCAACACTGACAAAAATAGACCAAGAGCTATCGCGCAATTTGAACCTCTTCTTGCGTGAACATATTGTCGCTGAAGAAAAACCACTCAAAGAGATCGAAAAAGATTTCTCTAATCCGCAAATTCCAGAGTCACCGGAGTTCGTTTCAGAACATACTCAGCATTTGTTGGATAATTTAGTCGCTCATTCAGTGCATACCTCGGCTCCTAGCTTTATTGGTCATATGACATCTGCACTGCCATATTTCTTGATGCCGTTATCAAAGATCATGATTGCGCTGAATCAAAACTTAGTCAAAATTGAAACGTCAAAAGCGTTTACACCGCTAGAACGGCAGGTTTTGGGTATGTTGCATCGTTTGATCTATCAAAAAAACGACGCTTTTTACAGCCAATGGATGCATAGCGCTAATCATTCGCTCGGTGCATTTTGCTCTGGCGGAACAATTGCCAATATCACGGCATTGTGGGTGGCTCGTAATAATGCTTTGAAAGCCGATGGTGATTTCCAAGGCGTCGAAAAAGAGGGGCTGTTTAAAGCCATGCGTCATTATGGTTACCACGGGTTAGCCATTTTAGTGTCTGATCGTGGCCATTACTCTTTAAAGAAAGCCGCTGACGTATTGGG
>NZ_NDIM01000143.1:0-4882 GCF_002241375.1 Vibrio sp. V19_P1S1T109
CATTTTTCACTGGTACGTTTAGGTCAGCAGGGATAAATACGCGTTTCCCTGCTAGGTCCAGGTCGTTCATCTTGATTACAGACATGGTTTGTCCTCTCAAATATAAAAAAAAAAAGTTTTTGAAACCCCGACAACCTTGCCGAGCCTATAAATTCTTCAAACTGGTTATCGATATGGAGATTTGAGTTATTTATTTCAAGCCTGAAAATAAATAAATCTCCATCATCCTGCTACTACTCGGATGCTTGCATTGCGAGTGCCGTATCCAGCATGCGATTCGCAAAGCCCCATTCGTTATCACACCAAACGAGCATTTTAACAAGCTGCCCGTTACTCACTCTTGTTTGTGAACCATCAACAATCGCACTATGGGGATCGTGGTTAAAATCGATGGAAACAAGCGGAGCTTCAGTATAGTCAACAATGCCACGTAATGTACACTGAGATGCGTTAACAATGGTTTGATTTACGTCATTAACTTTCACATTTGTATTAATTGTGACACTCAAATCCATCGCGGTGACATTAACTGTCGGTACGCGCACTGATATCGCTTCAAATTTGTTAGAAAATTTCGGAAAGATCCTTTCAATTCCTTTGTGCAACTTGGTGTCCACTGGAATGATGGATTGGCTTGCAGAACGTGTTCGACGCAAATCGGTGTGGTAGGCATCGATCACTTGTTGATCATTCATTGACGAGTGAATGGTGGTAATGGTTCCTGAATCGATACCAAACGCTTCATCAAGCACTTTAATAATCGGTACAATGCAGTTGGTGGTACAGGATCCGTTTGACACAATGCGGTGTTCTGCGGTTAGCGTCTCATGGTTGACCCCATAAATGATTGTATTATCGAGATCATGTGAGCCGGGATGTGAAAAGAGTACCTTCTTTGCACCTGCCTCAATGTGCTCCAAACCATCGGCTTTTGAGCCGTACACACCCGTGCAGTCGAGCACAATATCAACGCCTAAATCGCGCCATGGCAGAAGTTTGATTTCACTAAGGTGCAAAATTCGAATCGAGTCATACTCATCCAGCCCATGATGAACATAGATATGCTCTTGATCATTGGTGATTTTTTTACCAAATCGACCATGAGTGGTGTCGTATTGTAGTAGGTGCGCCATGGCATCAGGTAGCGCCAGCTCGTTCACCGCCACCACCTTTATCTGCTGACTTTTTCCACTTTCATATATCGCACGCAGCACGTTACGCCCGATACGCCCAAAACCATTGATCGCGACTTTAAGCATCATTCCATCGTCTTAACTTTTTTCGTGGTACAGATAGTAACCGATAGCGACCAAGAGCAACACCCCAAGCCATCAGTTGTCGCAAAAGATTCTGTTTCTAAACGGACTCAAGGTACAAGCAACAGCGGCTACGACAAGAAAGATGTCCATAAAAAATGGCTCACCAAACGGGAGCCATTTCATTTGCGGTATTGATGGTTTAAAAATTAACGTCAATACCTAACCAATAACGACGTCCATCTTCTACATAGCCATATTCTTGGTATGAAATTTCTTCATCGAGTAGATTGTAAATCGCACCTTTCAAGCTTACTTGAGAAGAAAGCGCGTAAGTGATGCCAGTATCGATGAACTGATAAGCTGGCTCAATCAAGCTGCTACGAGAAGGGCCAGTGACTGGGTTGCTCTCTTTTCCACGATAAGTCAGCTTCAACCAACTGCTCAAGTTGTCAGTCGCTTGCCAATCAATATCAGCGCTGAAGCGATGCTCAGGTTGTTGCTCAAGTGGCATACCTTGATATTTTCCGGTTTTTTGCTCTGAGTCAGTAAAGGTATAGCTCGCGTTGAAATAAACCGTTTCTGTGATAGGTAAACCGAGCGTACTTTCGACCCCACGCGTGTACGCTTCATCAACGTTCACTCGATAAGTGGGATCAGAGCCCCACTCGTTCGGGCCTGCAGTACAGACGTTGCTTGGGCACACAACACGGGTAATTTTGTCTTTGAAATCATTATGGAAGAAAGTCAAACTCGCGTTAAGACCCGCTCCATTTTGGTACATCAACCCCAACTCTTTGTTGATTGAAGTTTCGGGTTTTAAATCTGGATTACCGTAAATATTACCGCCTTGACTCACCTGCGCCCAATTTGGCGTGACTTCTCTGAGCTGCGGTGAACGGAAACCCGTTGCCACGCCACCTTTCAGAATCCACGCTGGATTGATGGTCCACACGCCATACGCTCTTGGGCTAAAATGAGAACCATAATTTTCATCGTGGTCAACACGGCCACCTAAGGTTAGGTTAAACGACTCGGTCATGCGCCACTCGTCTTCAACAAACGCCGCCCATTGAGTGCTTTCAATCTGAGTTAAATCAGAGGCTTTATTTGAGGTGAAATCTTCTAACTTTGAATGTGAAGCCTCAATGCCTACGGTTGCCGTATTGTTAGTCAATGGCACCACTAAGCTTGATTTAGCCACCGTATTGATGATCTCCATCTCACGGCTTTTATTATTACTTACTTCACGTTGGACATAAGTATCCGACACACCATAGTCACCCCAATCCCCTTGGTGAGAAAGGGAAATATAGGTTCTACGGTATTCGTTTAAGCTGTCTTCGCACCCACCTTTACAACCTGTCGTTGGCACGGATAACCCCACATTGCCTCGGCGATCTTGTGCGGAAGTACCCACTTCAAAAGTCAGATCATGCTGCTCATTAAGTTGGTAGTTCAACTTTGAAGTTAAACTTTTTAAGCTTTTGTCTTGGTAGCCACGTTCAATCTTATCTTCATCGCGTTCGGTACTCTGTCCATAAACTTGCAGAGAAAGATTGTCGGCCAGTGGCCCTGTCAGGAAGAAGTTGACGCCGTTCTGATCGCCAGAATCGCGATTTTCTTGGAAAACCGTATCCAACTGAACACTGCCTGACCACTCTTGATTATCTTTTCGTGTGATGATGTTGATCACACCACCAATGGCATCTGAGCCATACAAAGTCGACATTGGGCCACGAATCACTTCAATTCGTTCAATGGCTTGCAGTGGTGGCATCCATCCCTGCTCAATACCTGGACCATCACTATTTGGTCGAGTTTGACGCGAAGATTGACGCTTACCATCGACTAACATCAAGGTGTAGTTTGAACTCATACCGCGCAAGCTAATGTCTGTTTTATCACCACCTCCAGTCACCAACACGCCCGGCACACTGCGCAGTGCATCGGTTACATCACGATAATAACGTGATTGCAACTCTTCTCGTGTAATCACACTGATACTCGCTGGAGCCTGCGCTTGTGTTTGTTCAAAACCAGCCGCCGTCACCACTAATTTCTCATAAGATTGAATTTCTTCAGCGAAAACGTGTGATGAGGTGAATAACCCGAGCGCCGCAGTAATTGCAACATTCAGCGGATTGAGTCTGGACATGTACCACTCCTTTAAATGATAATGATTATTAATTTCAGAGGTGGATTATTCATAATTTTGATGATTGAGATAGATAGACAGATGGAATGGTCGATACCGAATATGGAACACAGTGATGATTAGATTAAAAGGCCATTTTACTTATGCATGATTTCAGTGCGATCAAAGCTTTCCATGCTCTCTGTCAATACAAAAGCCTGACTGCGGCGGCGAAAGCGCTGGAACAGCCTAAGTCCACCCTCAGTCGACGTTTGGCGTCTTTGGAAAACGATCTCGGACAAGCCTTAATTGCTCGGCAAGGCAACCGTCTAACTTTGACTAAAGCTGGGCAAGTTTTTGCAGTCTATACAGAACAACTGCTTGAATTAGCAGAAAAAAGCCATGAAGCACTGCAAGAGTTTAATAACCAAATCAGCGGTGAAATGACCTTGGTGGTTCATCCGAACTTAATTCGTGGCTGGTTGAGCAACGTATTGGATGAGTTCATGCAAACCCACACCGAAATCAACATTCGACTCTACAGCCAATATGTGGCAGAAGAGTCGCATCTTGAGCCTGATTTACTGATTTGGATTGGCCCGTTTGCTCAACAAGGCTGGAGACGTGAATTGCTCGGCCATTGGCAATATTCACCTTATGCGTCGCCACACTATCTTGCCAATAACGACATGCCAGAGCATCCACAGGATCTAGTCAAACATCCTTGGATTGATTTTATCGCTTTTCGCCAAGAAGCCTTGGCTCTCATCCATCCTATTCACGGCAGCTATCTTTTACCTGCGCTCACAAGCCGCTTGCAGAGTGATAATTTAGCTATGCAAGCGGATGCGATAGCCAAAGGAAGAGGCATCGGCTTACTGCCGACATGGTTTGCCAAAGGCTTTGAACAAGCGCACCCAAACAGTGTGCAAGCATGTTTGCCAGAATGGTTGTCGCCACCCACTGAAATTAGTTGTCATTATCCAGCAGGCAGACATCCGCTCAAACTGCGTCTGTTTATCGACGCGCTACGTCAAGCCTGTCCTGAAGAATGGAAAGCATCATAAACATCAAGATCAAAAAAGCCCAGCGAATGACTCGCTGGGCTTTTGCATTAAAAATTAAGCGACTTAAGCAAGCAGCTCTTGTGCTTGTTTCACCACGTTTTCAGTTGTAAAGCCGAACATTTTAAACAGTTGATCCGCCGGTGCTGACTCACCAAAGGTAGTCATACCGATGATCTTGCCGCCAAAACCAACGTACTTGTACCAGAAATCCGCGATACCTGCTTCAATAGCGATACGCTTAGTCACGGCGGCTGGTAGTACGGCTTCGCGGTAGGCTGCGTCTTGTTTATCAAACGCATCGGTCGATGGCATCGAAACTACGCGCACTTTCTTACCTTCGGCTGTAAGTTGCTCTGCGGCTTTCACCGCCAGTTCAACTTCAGAGCCAGTGGCAATCAGGATAAGCTCAGGCTGACCAGCGC
>NZ_NDIM01000358.1:0-4861 GCF_002241375.1 Vibrio sp. V19_P1S1T109
AAATAGACGTCTCAAAGTACGGGGTCATTTATGCGGGAGCGCAGAAAAACATTGGGCCAGCGGGGATCTGTATTGCGATTGTTCGTGATGATTTGCTTGATTTAGCCAGTGATGTGCTACCGACTATATTGAATTATAAAGTGCAAGCTGAACAAGATTCTATGTTCAACACGCCGCCTACGTTTGCGTGGTATTTGTCGGGTCTCGTGTTCAAGTGGCTAAAAGGGCAGGGTGGTGTCGCGGCGATTGAGAAAATCAACCGCGAGAAAGCAGCGCTGCTTTATAACGCAATTGATGAGTCACCTTTCTATCGCAATACCATTCACCCAGACAACCGTTCACTGATGAATGTGCCTTTCCAATTAGTGAAACCAGAGTTGGATAGTACGTTTTTAGAGTTGGCTGAAGCGCGTGGTTTAGTCTCGCTACAAGGTCACCGAGTCGCGGGTGGTATGCGAGCCTCGATTTACAATGCGATGACACTGGAAGGCGTTCAAGCCTTAGTTGATTTTATGCAAGAGTTTGAACAGCAGTACGCCTAACGTTTTTTATGGTATCAAAAACGATATAACATAAAATACGACCTTAAAAAACAAAGCCCACTAAGTGGGCTTTGTCATTAATCGGCTAGATTGAAGAGCATTACAATTTGTCGGTTAACTCAATTGCTTGGCCAATGTAGTTGGCTGGTGTCATCTCTTTCAAGCGTGCTTTTTCAGCTTCAGGTAGCGCAAGACTATCAATAAAGTGGCGCATTGCTTCACCATCGACTCGCTTACCGCGCGTGAGTTCTTTCAATTTTTCGTACGGTTTTTCGATGCCGTAGCGGCGCATAACCGTTTGCACTGGTTCAGCAAGGACTTCCCAGTTTTTATCGAGCTCAGCAAGCAGCGCATCACGGTTCACTTCCAGTTTACTGATCCCTTTTAGCGTTGAAGTGTAGGCGATGATCGCATAACCAACGCCCACACCAAGGTTACGCAGCACGGTTGAATCTGTTAAGTCACGTTGCCAGCGAGAGATAGGCAGCTTTTGTGCTAGGTGATTGAACACGGCATTAGCAAGGCCTAGGTTGCCTTCTGAGTTTTCAAAATCGATCGGGTTGACTTTATGTGGCATTGTCGATGAGCCAATTTCACCCGCAATGGTTCTTTGTCTGAAGTGGCCCAAAGCGATATAGCCCCAAATGTCACGATCGAAGTCGATCAGAATAGTATTGAAGCGGGCAACGGCATCAAATAGCTCTGCGATGTAATCATGTGGCTCAATTTGTGTGGTATAAGGGTTCCACGCCACACCTAGCGATTCAGTGATAAACTCTTCACTAAAGGTATGCCAGTCGAGTTCTGGATAGGCTGAAAGGTGAGCGTTGTAGTTACCTACTGCGCCGTTTACTTTTGCGAGAATCTCGATATTGGCAATCTGCTTATATTGGCGTTCCATACGGTACGCTACGTTAGCCATCTCTTTACCCATAGTACTTGGTGATGCTGGCTGTCCGTGGGTACGAGACAATAACGGAATATCGCGATACTCTTCTGCTAAGTGACGAATCGCATCAATAATGTTGCGCATTTCAGGAAGAAGCACGGTATCGCGCGCTTCTTTGAGCATTAGCGCGTGAGATGTGTTGTTGATATCTTCTGAAGTACAAGCAAAGTGAATGAATTCATTAACGGCGTGCAGCTCAGGAACACCCGCTACTTTTTCTTTTAAGAAATACTCTACAGCCTTAACATCATGGTTCGTTGTGCGTTCAATTTCTTTAATACGAGCGGCATCTTCTTCGCTAAAATTGTCTGCTATCGCATTAAGAAATTGATTGGCTTCATCACTGAATGCTGGAACTTCGGCAATTCCAGCAGTGGCTGAAAGCTTCTGTAACCAACGAATTTCAACAATGGTCCGATACTTGAGGAGACCAAACTCACTAAAGATACTGCGTAACGCAATCGTTTTACTTCCGTAGCGGCCGTCTACCGGTGAAACAGCAGTCAAGGCTGACAGTTCCATGTTTTTCTCCTGAATTTTGAGGTTAAGTGTGAGAGTGAATTCTTTGCGTCAATATTAGACTCGAGCTAATAAAATCTGAGCTTGTTCGATCATTTTCTTACGACCGAAGATCAGATGGCGACGCTTTCCTCCAACCTGACGCCACAAGACAGCGCAACGAATTCCTGAAAGGAGTAAGGCGCGCACTTTGTGCTGGGTTGAAGTTTGTTGAAGTATGGTAGGGGTTCCAGTGACTTGGATTCTCGGGCCAATAGGGCTGATAACATCCAAGTAGATACTGGCAAGGTTGCTGATCATCTGATCATCAAGCAAGTCAAAGTGGTTGACTTGACGTTCAATCGTTTGAATACGATCGCCCAGCTGTGACATCGCATCACGACGAGCGCTTAATTTACGCTCTAATGCCATCAGGCTAATGATATAGCGAGTGATTTCACTCCCTGATGGCGTGCTATCAATACCTTTCACCAAACATTCGAGGCCAATTTTTAAGTTGGCCTCAGAGCCGAAGACATCAAGTGTATTGTTCGGATTAGTACTTAAGATAGCCGTTAGAGAAGTTTCAAACGCGTCTGAATCACAGTGACCATTTTTTGCTACGTGTTGCACTAAAGCGACAGCTTGGCAGATACCCGCAAAAGCGATGGTACGGTCATAAAGGGTGTTAGCCACGTTTATTACTCCTAAGTTGTTTAAATTCGCTGCTCAATAATTACACCGCCAAGACACACATCGCCTTGATAGAAAACCGCGGATTGACCAGGCGTGACGGCCACTTGTGGCTCATCAAAAATGACTTTAATGTTTTCATCATCAATAGGGATGATGGTACACGCTATATCTGTTTGACGGTAACGCGTTTTTACCGTGCAGCTTAGCGTTGCTTGGATTGGTGTACGATCAACCCAGTGTAATTGGGAAGCGATCAAGCCATGAGATTTCAATAATGGGTGATCAGCGCCTTGGACTGCAATCAAAACGTTACGTTTAAGATCTTTATCAGCGACATACCATGGGTCTTCGTTACCGCCACCGCCTTTTTGGCCACCAATGTGTAACCCTTTGCGTTGACCTAAAGTGTGGTACATCAGGCCTTGATGTTCACCAATAACGAGACCTTCTGGTGTTTCAATTTTACCCGGTTGTGCTGGTAAATAGCGAGACAAGAAGTCGGTAAATTTGCGCTCGCCGATGAAACAGATACCGGTTGAATCTTTTTTCTTCGCCGTCACCAAACCTTGTTCTTCCGCAATGCGTCGAACTTCGGGTTTTTCTAAATCACCGACAGGAAATAAGCTACGAGCCACTTGTTCATGGCTTAATGTATAGAGGAAGTAGCTTTGGTCTTTGTTGTTGTCCAAGCCGCGCAGCATTTGTGGTTTGTCATTACCTTCAGGGAAGGTGCGTCGAACATAGTGGCCCATGGCGATATAATCGGCATCTAGCACTTCATCTGCAAACTCTAAAAAGGCTTTAAACTTGATTTCTTTGTTACAAAGAATGTCTGGGTTGGGAGTTCGCCCTGCTTTATATTCCTCAAGGAAATATTCAAATACGTTGTCCCAATATTCGGCGGCAAAATTAATGGTATGAAGAGGGATGTCTAACTTATCGCACACGGCTTGTGCATCGGCTAAATCTTCCGCCGCTGTACAATATTCCTCGTTATCATCTTCTTCCCAGTTCTTCATGAACAGGCCTTCGACTTGATAACCTTGCTCTTTGAGAAGATACGCCGAAACGGAGGAGTCAACACCACCGGACATGCCGACGATGACTTTCTTTTGGCTGTTTGCGCTGCGGTTGTCTGACATTACTTAATACCACTCAATTGACTTGGTCGCAGATTCTAGCAGAAAGATTTTCGTCGCGACAGATCCGAGACAGCAATCACACTTCTATCTGGTTTAATTGGCGTCGTATCTGTCAATGTCAGCAGAAATTAGTTTTAGAATTCTACAATGGCTTATGGCATAGTGCGTGCCATTTTAAAGCGTAATAAAAGGCCACAAAATGCAAGATGACAATCAGATTATGGATGACGCGTTCCTCATCGAAACAGTAGAGAATCAACTCGCGGACGGAAATCCGTTAAAGGTCAAAGAAACCTTGATGCGCTTGATGATGACAGGTCACTCAAGGGAGGATGCCGTTGCCTCTATTGCTTGTGCGCTTGCAATTGAGATTTTTGATGTGATGAAAAACGAAGGGCAATTTGACCTAAAACGCTATTCAGAGCATTTAGATAGGTTACCTGATCTCAGCTTTATGGAAGGTGAATAAAAATAATCAAGAGCAAACGTTTGCTATAATTGCCTTAGTTGCCGCGCTAATGGGTGCGCGGTAGAATCGCGCATCTTTTTCTCCTCTACTCAGACTGACGTTATGAAATTTCCTGGCCAACGCAAATCAAAGCATTACTTTCCTGTTCATGCACGTGACCCACTTGTTATCCAAGCACAAGAAAATAAAAAAATGTCACGTACACATATTATTGGTATCGACCAGACCTTGGTGGATATAGAAGCGAAAGTAAATACTGACCTCATCGAAAAATATGAGCTTAGTAAAGGCCATTCGTTAGTGATTGACGATCAGAAGGCCGAAGCTTTGTACACTGAGCTCAAACAAAATGGTCTGATTACTAACGAATATGCTGGGGGAACGATTGGCAACACATTACACAATTATTCGGTGCTGGCAGATGATCGCTCAACGTTGTTAGGTGTGATGAGTCAAGATATAAAAATTGGTAGCTACGGTTATCGTTATTTATGTAATACATCAAGTCGGATGGATCTGAATTATTTACAAGCGGTTGATGGAGCGATTGGGCGCTGCTTTGCCT
>NZ_NDIM01000286.1:0-24407 GCF_002241375.1 Vibrio sp. V19_P1S1T109
AACAATGGCATTAACTTATTGTTTATAAATGAATAAAACAAAGATCGAACATTCCTATCATGATCTTTTTACGATCATTGATTGTGGAAAAGACTATCGATGGCCTTTTATTCACAACAAAAGCATCCTCTTAAAAATGAGCGATAAAAAAAGCGACACCCGAGGATGTCGCCTAGCAAAAACAGGTAAAACTAAGTGAAGTGATTCATTCAGCCTTACGATAAAGCTATAAATTACACTGGAAGCAATGTGAGCAATGTCGTGTCAAAAAGAACTTGCGCAAGTTCGTCGCCAATTTGTCTTGTTACTTTTAACACCTAGCAATTCGTTAATCGTAAACTCGACGTCCTTGTGAACTTCGCCATTCCCTAAGACATGGTTAATAATAATGATTCTCATTTAATTATCAACCCCTAAATGAGAAAAAATCTCATTTATTTTCTAATCATACTAAAAACACCTACCTATCTATTTCATTAAATCTTTTTTTAATTGATTTTCAAATAGATAGAAAAATTCGCTCCCCTATCAAATTCACAACTTAGTTATCTTGATGTAAATATTGTGCCGTTTTGGCGTTATCTTCTGCCAGCCACTGCGCAACGTCTTTAGCAAAATAGGTTAAAATGCCGTCTGCCCCTGCGCGTTTAAAGCACAATAATGACTCCATTACGGTTTCACGTTCTTTAAGCCAACCATTTAAAATGGCTGCTTTATGCATCGCATATTCACCAGACACTTGATACGCAAACGTAGGAACTTGTAATTCAGATTTCACGCGGCGCACCACATCAAGGTATGGCATGCCGGGCTTCACCATCACCATGTCAGCCCCTTCATTGATATCCATCGCCACTTCGTGAATGGCTTCATCGCTGTTGGCCGGATCCATCTGATAGTTTTTCTTGTCTCCCCCTTTCAGGTTCGAAGAGGAACCAACCGCATCGCGGAATGGGCCGTAATAACATGACGCGTATTTCGCAGAGTAAGCCATGATCTGTGTATGAATAAAACCCGCCTCTTCAAGCGCTTCGCGGATCTTACCAATTCGTCCATCCATCATATCGGAAGGGGCAACCACATCGGCACCGGCTGCAGCGTGAGACAGCGCTTGTTTGATCAACACCTCGGTGGTTTCGTCATTCATCACATAGCCACTTTCATCGATGATGCCATCTTGGCCATGGGTCGTGAAAGGATCCAGCGCGACGTCGGTAATGACACCCATTTGTGGTATATGCTCTTTTAATAATTTCACCGCACGTTGCACTAAGCCGTCAGGATTATGTGCTTCAGCAGCACACAAGCTTTTAGCATCTTGATTAACCACTGGAAAAAGTGCGATGGCTGGCACGCCGAGATTAGCCAAATACAGCGCTTCTTCGAGCATTAAGTCGATAGAGAGACGCTCAATACCGGGCATAGACTCCACTGGCTCGCGGCGATCTTTACCCATCAAAATAAACATGGGATAAATTAAATCATTAACCGATAACTGATTCTCAGCCATCAAACGGCGGCTAAAATCATGCTTGCGTAAGCGACGCATGCGACGCCCTGGGAACTGACCTTGAATGGATACTGACACTCTCTTCTCCTTGTTTATACGCGGTGTGAGAAAGCATTCTTTCTTCACTACCGCTATCGCTCAAGTGTGGCGAAATCATATCACTCTCGCTTTTTGACGCTAGCGCCAATCGACAAAAATCAGAAAAATGACCTCAGGCTCACACTTCCGTATACTGTTCTCCCATTCTCTGTTTATCGAGACACACCATGATTGACACTCACGCTCACATCTATGCCGCTGAATTTGATCACGATCGAGATGAGGTCGTGCAACGCGCTAAGGCGCAAGGCATTGAGGCTATTTTGTTGCCCAATATCGATCTTGCCTCCATTGAGCCTATGCTTAAAACAGAAGCGGCTTACCCTGAACTTTGCCGATCGATGATGGGGCTGCATCCATGCTATGTGGATGGAAATGTGAAGCAAACGCTAACGGTTATCGAATCTTGGCTAGATAAACACCCCTTTATCGCCATTGGTGAAATTGGCATTGATCTGTATTGGGACAAAACCTTTCAGGCCGAACAAGAGATGGCTTTCGTCACTCAACTTAATTGGGCCAAAGAGCGCGATTTGCCTGTTGTCATCCACACCCGTGATTCCATCACTCAAACTCTACAACTGCTGGAAAAAGAGCAAGATGGCTCACTTAGCGGTGTATTCCACTGTTTTGGCGGCACGCTTGAAGAAGCTAAAGCCATTAATGAGCTAGGGTTTCATCTTGGGATTGGTGGTGTATCAACGTTTAAAAATGGCGGTATGGATAAAGTATTACCGCATCTCGATATGAACTTTGTTCTGCTAGAAACAGATTGTCCCTATTTAGCCCCTGTCCCTCACAGAGGTAAGCGCAACGAACCAGCTTACACAACGCTAGTTGCCAAACGCATCGCAGAACTCACCGAACTCTCGTTGGTTGAAGTGAATAACATTACAAACACTAATGCTAACTCACTGTTTAAATTATAATTTATAGAACTATAGATAGAGTGATATACACATCAACGTGATCTATATCACAAAAACAGTTATGCAAACACTATAGTATGCGGCAAAATTTTAATACATAAACGTGGCTAATATGTGTGAACATGGTAATCACTTACAACGTCAACATCGAACCTTCTGGCAAAAACTTCTGGGTATCAAGGAAGTCTATCGATGCTCTCAGTGCGGTTATCTTTTGAAGATTAAATAGTCCACTATCATAGGTACAAAAAAAGCGGCTATTCGCCGCTTTTTTCATGTATTAATGACTTTCATCTTCCGGCTCTTCCTCATCTTTGCGCACATAAAAACGAGCAAAGAAAAGTCCAACTTCAAACAATAAACACATCGGAATGGCGAGCAAGGTTTGCGACACCATATCAGGCGGCGTCAGTAACATACCCACCACAAATGCCCCAACCACGATATAAGGCCTTTTCTCACTCAAGGTTTTCGGCGTCGTCGCCCCCGTCCAACACAGTAAAATGATGGCGACGGGAACCTCAAAGGCGATACCAAAAGCGAAAAAGAGCGCAAGCACAAAATCGAGATAACTGGCAATGTCCGTTGCAAACTCAACACCGCCTAAAGAGATGGCCGTAAAAAAGCCAAACACCAGTGGAAATACCACAAAGTACGCAAACGCCACACCGCAATAGAACAACAACGAGCTTGAAAACATCAATGGCATGACTAAACGGCGTTCATGCTTATACAAACCTGGAGCGACAAAGGCCCAAATTTGATAAAGGATAAAAGGCACCGCGAGAAAGGCAGACGCGATCAAAGTAAGTTTGAGTGGCGTGAAAAAGGGCGAGGCAACATCGGTCGCAATCATCGTCGCCCCTTCAGGCAAACGCTCAACCAATGGTTTGGAGACAAAATCGTAGATGTCGCTAGAGAAATAGACTAAGCCGATAAAAATCACGATCACCGCAGCTATTGAACGCAATAAACGATCGCGTAGCTCTAGCAAGTGACTGATTAAAGGCTGTGTCTGCTCAACGGAAGACATATCGAACCTCGTATAAATAGAGCATAAGAGGAGGAGTTACAGTGGTAGCAATAACTCCTCCTACAGAGATGAGTCGGCTTTCTTATCGGCCGTTTCAGGCGACGAAATCGTTGTAGCGGGAATAACTTCAACGCTTTGTTCATCGCGCTCTGTTTTTGTTTCAGAGGGCGATGAGTTCGCATAAGGGCGTTGTACATCTTGCGCAGCCCGCTTGAGCTGATCCACAGAAGATTTCAGCTCTGGAGATAAATTTTCCATTCCCATTTGCTCTGCTTTACGCAAGTTTTCTTGCAGCTCTTGAATTTTGAGCTCATGTGCTAATTCATCTTTAACACTGTTCGCCATGTTCTTTGCCGTGCTAACAAATTTTGCCACACTGCGAATAGCATGAGGTAAACGCTCAGGGCCAAGAACGACCAACGCGACAACCGATATTAATACCAGCTCCCAAAAACCGATATCAAACACGTGTTAGGCCTGCTCTTTATCTTTTTTAGTCTCAGCAGTCGCTTCTGTCTTCTGCTGCTCTATATTTTTAGGTTCAAAATCTGCGTCTTTCTTGGCTGGCTCTTCATCGCTCATCGCCTTTTTGAACCCCTTAACCGCACCACCGAGATCGCTACCGATACCACGCAGTTTCTTGGTTCCAAATAGTAATACAACAATCACGGCAATAATTAGAAGTTGCCAAATACTGATACCACCCATTCTCTACACCTCAGGAATTTCTCAACAAATTGATTTCAAATAAAAGACCGCTTAACGACGGTAAGCACTCCAACTGAGTAGCCAAAATACAACACCTGCAATCGCACTGGTTATTGCAAACGGCTGATAAGCACTGGTCACTAATATCGCCGAGCATACGACCAAAGTGGCGCCAATACCAAATAAAAACTTTCCTGTTGCCTGTTGACGCTTACTGGCTCGATAACCTTGGTACAACTGATCCAACCTTTGGTTCATTGCTTTACCTTGTTTGAGGCTATCGTAAAGCAGCTCTGGCAATTCAGGTAATTTTTCAGCCCAAAGCGGAGCTCGCTCTTTTACTGCACGGATAAACGCTTGCAGCCCAACTTGGTTCATCATCCATTTTTCTAAAAATGGTTTAGCGGTTTGCCACAAGTCCAATTGAGGATAAAGCTGACGCCCTAACCCTTCGACATACAATAGCGTTTTTTGCAACAAGACCAATTGCGGCTGCACTTCCATATTGAAGCGACGAGCCGTGTTAAACAAGTTTAGCAACACATGACCAAATGAGATTTCGCACAATGGCTTGGCAAAAATTGGCTCACAGACCACGCGAATAGCAAACTCAAATTCATCGATGTTGGTTTCACGTGGAACCCAACCAGAATCAACGTGCAATTGTGCCACTCGGCGGTAATCTCGGTTGAAAAAAGCTAAGAAGTTTTCGGCTAAATAACGTTTATCTTCACTGTTTAAGGTACCGACAATACCACAATCTAAGCCAATCCATTGTGGATTGTCAGGATGCGCGGGATTAACAAAGACATTACCCGGGTGCATATCGGCATGGAAAAAACTGTCGCGGAACACTTGGGTAAAGAACACGCTCACCCCGCGTTCAGCAAGCAACTTCATATTAGTGCCGTTGGCCGCTAAACCTTCAATATCAGAAACTTGAATGCCGTATATTCGCTCAGAAACCATGACAGTTTCATTACTAAAGTCAGGAATTATCTCTGGAATGTATAACTCTTCACTATTTTCAAAGTTACGACGCAGTTGAATGGCGTTGGCTGCTTCTCGGCGTAGGTCGAGTTCAGCAAGGAGAGTTTTTTCGTATTCACGTACCACTTCAACGGGCTTCAGTCGCCTTGCTTCAGGTAATGCTTTGGCAACAATTTTCGCCATGCGATACATGAGTTTGATATCGGCATCAATCACTGGCCGAATATCTGGCCGAATGACCTTGAGTACGATTTCCCGGCCAGATGATTTGAGTTTGGCGGTATGGACTTGAGCAATCGACGCAGAAGCAAGTGGTTCAATATCAAATTCATCAAACCAAGTTTCTAAAGCGCCGCCCAACGCTTTTTCCATCTGAGTTTTAGCAAGTACACCATCAAACGGAGCGACTTTATCTTGCAGTAACGCAAGTTGGTCTGCGATGTGCGGTGGAAACAGGTCACGCCGCGTTGACATCATCTGACCAAACTTAATCCACACTGGACCAAGCTCTTGCAAGGCTAAGCGCAAGCGCTCACCTAATGGTTTGTCCGCATGCTGATTTTTAATCCAGAACAATCCTTTGCGCGCTAATATTGGCGCTTTGGTGAGTTGATGTTCTGGCAACAGTTCATCTAGACCATATTCCAATTGTACCTTGATAATTCGGTACAACCGCTTGAGTTCAGTTGGCGTCATGCTTGCTCCAACAAGTGTTGAATTTTGGCTTCGATACGCGCCGCTTGGCTATTGAGATCATCCACTTGGTCACAAAAATAGGCCACCTCGAGCGAGCTAGGTAATAAACGCCACTCTTCCGTTAACACTTGGCTGAGGTGGTTTTGATGCTTGCTTCGTTGTGATTGCAGCGCTTGGCCTATGTCTTTCACACCCTGCACTAAAGCGTGAGCCAGCACATCACCCGTCAGGCGTGACAACCACTCTTCAACATCCGGCTTGGAATCGGTGATCAACTGGGCAAATTTTTGCGCCAGTTGAATATCGCCCTCCAGCACCAACTTATCTTGTTTGATCAGTTGGGTGATGTTCGCTTGCTCGCGTAGCTCGGGCAAAATGGAAACATTGAGCGACAGGTAGCAATTCGACTCGCCTTCGTAAGCCGCTAACACATCAATTTGCTGGCTAAAAATGAAGGTCAGCGTTTTATTGAACTCTTTGAGATGCACTTGGATGACTTGCCCTTTCAGGCGTGATAATCGGCGCACCAATTCAGGATCGTCTTGAATTAAGGTGTTGAGTGTGGTCTCAATCGCGGCGGTAACTAAAGGCTCAAACGGCATGCCCAATCCTTAGAATTTGTAACCACGGTGCAGCGCAACAATACCGCCCGTTAAGTTGTAGTAACTCGTTTGTTCAAAACCAACCTGATCCATCATCCCTTTTAAGGTTTCTTGATCGGGATGCATGCGGATAGATTCCGCAAGATAGCGGTAGCTGTCGGCATCATTGGCAATGATTTGGCCCATTTTCGGCAATAGATGGAACGAATACGCATCGTATACTTTGGATAATGGCTCAAGCACTGGCTTGGAGAACTCAAGTACCAACAAACGGCCACCCGGTTTTAAAACGCGGAACATCGAGCTCAGCGCTTTATCTTTATCGGTCACATTACGCAGGCAAAAACTGATGGTGATGCAGTCGAAATAGTTATCTGGAAAAGGCAGTTCTTCGGCATTGGCTTGCACGTAATGTACGTTGCCCACGACACCTTTATCACGCAATTTATCGCGTCCGACATTGAGCATCGAGTTGTTGATATCAGCCAGAATAACATGACCTTTTTCGCCCACAATGCGTGAAAATTTGGCGGTTAGATCGCCCGTACCACCACCAAGATCCAAAATACGTTGGCCCGGGCGAGCGCCACTGCAATCAATGGTAAAACGCTTCCATAAGCGATGAATGCCACCAGACATCAGGTCATTCATCATGTCGTATTTGGCCGCAACCGAGTGAAAAACTTGCGCGACTTTGGCGACTTTTTCTTCTTTCGCTACGGTTTCAAAACCAAAGTGAGTGGTATTTTGTGTCTCTAATGCTGTTTTTGATTGCACGCTGGTATCCGTCATGAAGGTTCCTCTTGGGCAGCACTGTTTTGTTAAAGGCGACTGCGAGCGATCAGTTTACTTTATCCTCAGCGTGATGTCTTTCTACTAAAGGTGCATTTTCCACCGCACTGTCTGCCCATGCCTCATTTTGTGCTTGTTCGACCCATTCACTGTTTATGGAACGTTTTATCTCGACGCCAAGCTGTTTAAAACTTTCGGCTTGACGCAGTGCGTTGCCGCGCCCTGTCGCGAGCTTATTCATCGCCCCTTGATAGTTTTGGTTTGCACGGTCTAACGCGCCGCCAAGCCCTTCCATGTCCTCCATAAACAAGCGTAATTTATCGTACAATTTGCTGGCCCGCTCAGCGATCAACTTCGCGTTCTGGTTTTGTCGATCATTGCGCCATAAATTATCGATCGTACGCAGCGCAACCAACAAGGTGGTTGGGCTAACCAGCAAAATATTTTGCTCCATCGCCTCTTTTACCAAGCTGGGATCAGCTTGAATCGCCACTTGGAATGCAGGTTCGACGGGAATAAACATCAGCACGTAATCCAAACTTTGTAGCCCTTTGAGCTGATGATAATCTTTTTGACCGAGTCCTTTTATATGGGCGCGCAGCGCAAGTAAATGCTCACTTAATGCGCGAGCACGTTCACTTTCAGTTTGAGCATGGAAATAACGCTCATAAGCCACCAGCGCCATTTTCGAGTCAATCACCACCTGCTTATCGTGTGGTAAATTGACAATTACATCGGGTTGATAACGCTTACCAGCCTCGTTTTGCAAACTGACTTGAGTGTGATATTCATGCCCTTCACGCAGGCCTGATTCGGTCAGCACCCGCGCGAGAACCACTTCGCCCCAATTGCCTTGCTGTTTATTGTCGCCTTTCAGCGCTTGGGTCAAATTGAGTGCCTCTTGCGCCATCTGTTCATTGAGGCGTTGTAAGTTTTTCAATTCATGAACCAACGTATGGCGCTCTTTCGCTTCATGATTGAAGCTGTCATTGACCTGCTTTTTAAACCCTTCGAGCTGCTCTTTCAGTGGAGAAAGTAGCCCTTCCAAACTTTGACGGTTCTGCTGATCCACTTTCGCGGTTTTGACTTCAAATAACTGATTGGCTAGCTGCTCAAACTGCTGCTTTAGGCGTTCCTCAGCGTGTTCAAGTAACTGTAGTTTTTCTTGGCTCGATTGAATTTGCTGTTCATGCCGTGCTTCTTGCTCACGCAGTTGAGCCTCAAGTTGCGATTTCAGCTCACGCAGAGCATGCGCATCTTCCATGCTCTGTTGCCGCTCTTGCTTAACCACTTCGAAATAGCGCAGCTTTTCCATCGCGGCCATGAATTTCCCGTGCGATTGCTTAAGCTCAAATGCGGCTTTATCTCGTTCTTCATCCAGCTCATCCAACTCTTGTCGCGCCTGCTGCAAAGCTTGTTTAAGTTCGATTATCTGCTGCTGATGATGGGCTTGATGAGTCTCTAATTGCTGTTGTAATAGCTCACTTTTCAAATTGAGCTTCTGCTTAACCCACCAGCCAGCGACTGAGCCACTCAGCACGGCGCTGCCTAACGTTGAAAGCACTAACGCTTGATTTTCGATAATCCATTGCATGATAACGGGTTAACTCATTTTATCAGTCATGGACAAATGGTATTTCGATACTGGATAAATGTCCAGTTTGTACAAGTTAACAGCAAACTATAGACTTGCGCCGCTGAACACTATTTCAACAATTATTCTAACGAGGATTCATGGACGAACGACGCGCACTCGGCTTTGGCTTATCTGCCGTATTATTGTGGTCAACGGTTGCCACGGCTTTCAAACTTACGCTGGCTGAATTTACGCCGATCCAGATGCTGACGGTTGCGAGTGCTGTCTCTGGGTGCGTACTGCTGGGCATTTGCGCGCTGCAAGGCAAGCTCAACCAAGTGGTGAGTACCTTTCTCGCTAACCCTTGGTATTACTTATTGTTGGGCTTAATTAACCCTCTCGCATACTACCTCATTCTGTTTAAGGCCTACTCACTGCTGCCCGCCTCTCAAGCGCAAGCGATCAACTACAGTTGGGCCATCACCCTGACACTGATGGCCGCTGTATTTTTAGGACAAACCATTCGTAAACAAGATTGGATAGCGTGTGCACTGAGCTATTTTGGTGTGGTGGTTATCGCGACTAAGGGTGATATTTTAGCCATGCAGTTTGATAGCCCGCTGGGTGTTGGGCTGGCACTATTATCAACGCTTCTTTGGGCTGGCTACTGGATTCTTAATACCAAAAACACCGCCGACCCCGTGATTGGCGTTTTACTGGGGTTTTTGATCGCCATCCCTTTTGCGATTGGTTTAAGTTGTTATGAAGGTGCAAGCTGGCATCAGATTACGATTAAAGGGTGGAGTGCGGTAACTTATGTCGGCTTGTTTGAAATGGGGATCACCTTCGTGCTGTGGTTGAGTGCGTTAAAACTCACGGCCAACACCGCAAGGATCAGCAATCTCATTTTTGCTTCACCTTTCATCTCACTGCTGTTGCTGGCTACTATTATTGGCGAAACTATTCACCCCACCACTCTGATTGGTTTAGTGCTGATCATCACAGGGCTTGTCGTACAGCAGTTTAAAACGACTAAAACGATCACTCAATGACAGCGACCCAAATTGACGAAAAGCCCAAACGGACAGATTGCATAGGTTTACAAAGTAATTTGATCGCGGTAAATCTTAGGGCTCACACCGGCCTTACGTTTAAAAACACGAGAAAAATAGAGTGGGTCTGAATAGCCCACAATTCGACCAATGTGATTGACCGAGTAGTTAGACGTGACCAGTAATTGTTTGGCTCGGCTGATCCTTTGGTCGTCGCGCCATTGGGTTATGGTCATCTCCATTTCAGAACGAAATAAATGGCCTAAACGCGATGGTGATAAACAGATATGGGCCGAAACATCCTCGATAGTGAAGTCTTGATTGAGGTTTTGCGTCATATAATTCATCGCTTCCACCACCCTAGGGTCAAGCGGTTTGCTGACAACGTCCGGTTGCAGTGTCTTACATCTAATCAATAATTGTTCGAGCAAGTTAATCGATAAATCATTTCGATAAGGGACATCTTGTTTTGAAGTGTATTCAATATCGATAAACAGGTTTTCAATATAGCGAATGGTATTCTCATCCAACCCTTGCGTTAAGTAGACGCCATTTTTTTGCTGTTGCCATGTTAGCCAGTCATGCCAAAAGGCTCGTGGCCGAAAATAAACCCAACGGTGAAACCAAGAAGCACAATCTTTTTTTCGATGATAATAGTGAGCCGCTGTTGGAGGGAAAAGAAGTAAGTCTCCAGGTTTCACGTGAAACTCATCTTTGCCATAAAAAATGGTTCCCTCACCTTTGCTCGTAAAATTGACAATAAAACCTTTCATGCCATTAGGTCGATCAATCGTAAAATCCAGTTCATCTCCCTCAATAATTGGCGTTAGTCCAGCCACTAAATGAGCATTAAAGTTATATCCAGGTTTTAGAGGGTTATTCTGCATGGGGCAATATTCACTGTAATTTACGTGTAGTGTAAGCAACCTCTTCGTTAAGTACGATTTTTCAGTTCACACTTTTCATCTAAGACTATCCATTGTGTCGCAGAAAAAGCCTCACAGAAGCCATGTCCTACGGGTTCGATTAAGTATTCACTGGGTTGGTCATTACGTTTTCTTTGCCAACCTTTAATCGAAGAGATGATGTCTTCAGGTTGCGTGGCCAGTTGGTGGCTAACGTCTGTTTGAGTAATGTGATGTCGAATATCAAGCCGAGTTGGGATGCTATTTCGCGCAAGATAATCAATCACCAATGCACCTTGAAAAAAGGTGTAAGTCATACTCAATGAGAGTGTTTCGTTAAGCTGAATGTTGCACCACTGCTCTAAATGGTTTTGCTTAGATCTGAAATGCCAAACCACAGAGCGCATATCAATGATAAGCCCATTGTTGATCAGCTCAAGCTGCCCAACGAATACAGGTTTATCCTCACAACACAGCTGAAATTGATCGGGTTTATCGGCTTTTAATTCCAAATACCACTCTTTATAACGCAGTAATGGTAAGCCAGTGGATAAAGGAAGAGCATTCATGTTCACACCATAGCTTAATGAACACTCCCTCAGATGAGGGAGTGTTCCGCGGGTTTAAATACCTGAAGATAAACGGTAATAAACGCTGTTTGTTTTGAGTGCGGACTTGAATGGATACAAGGAGGTTTGGTTATCGATTAATACCATTTCGATCCCCGCCATTTCGGCATAATCCGCTAACATCTCAACGCTCACCGCTTGGCTGTATACGGTATGATGCGCGCCACCCGCATGGATCCATGCTGCGGCTGCCGTCTCAAGGTTGGGTTGCGGCGTCCATAACGCATGCGCCACGGGTAATTTAGGTAGCGATTGTGGTGGAGCTTGAGTATCGACCGTATTGACTATCATGCGAAAGCGATTTCCAAGATCAATCAAAGATACGTTTACCGCAGGCCCCGCTTTTCCGCTGAACATCATACGAGCAATATCGCATTTGCAGCCAATAGTGTGACGATGAATTTCAATCTTTGGCTTGTCTTGAGCAATAGAAGGGCAAACTTCCAGCATATGAGCGCCGAGCACTTGGCTTTGCTGACCAAAGTTGTAGGTGTAGTCTTCCATGAACGATGTTCCGCCCACTCGGCCTTGCCCCATCACTTTCATGATGCGAGTCATCGCTGCGGTCTTCCAATCCCCCTCACCGCCGTACCCGAAGCCTTTTTCCATCAAGCGTTGTGTGGCCAAGCCTGGCAAGTTCGAAATACCCGATAAATTTTCAAAGGTGTTGGTGAACGCCTTCGCGCCCACGGAATCCAAGAAACGCAGCATACCCAATTCCAACTTCGCTTCTTGAGTTAGAATATTGATACTTGTGCTGTCTTTAAAAAGCTCAGGGCTCATGGTGTAGCAAGAAGCGTATTCATCCATTAAAGCCTTAGCGTCACTGTCTGAAACTTGATTGACGCTCTCGCTCAGCTCACCCAAGCCATAGCCATGAACTTCATAACCAAATTGAATTTGCGCAGAGACTTTGTTTCCTTCCGTCACCGCGACTTGACGCATGTTGTCGCCAAAACGCGCTACTTTAAGCGACTTCCCTTCATGAATAGCAATCGCTGCACGGCACCAATCATCCACCTGTTGGTGAACAATCGGGCTCTCCCAATGCCCCACGACTACTTTTCGATCAATCCCCAGTCGCGTGCCAATAAAACCAAACTCACGACAACCATGGGCACTTTGATTTAGGTTCATAAAACCCATATCAATTTCATCCCAAGGTAAGGCCGCATTGAATTGAGTATGAAGATGCAAGAACGGCTTGTTGAGCTGACTTAACCCTGAAATCCACATTTTTGCAGGCGAAAAAGTATGCATCCAAAGCACGAGACCAATACATGAATCATCATTATTGGCTTGGCGACAAACCTCTAATATCTCATCTGGCGTCTTCACTGTACCTTTGTTCACCAAAGGAACTGAAATGGCTGGAGAGTGATTTAAACCATGGATAATTTCTTGGCTATTTTGCGCGACATTTTGTAATACTTGAGGTCCGTAAAGGTGCTGCGACCCAGTGACAAACCACACTTGTTGATTGGTAAACGTGTTCATTGTTATCCCTTATTTATTTTTTACATTACTTTGACCGTAATAAGCATTAGCTCCGTGTTTACGTAAGTAATGTTTATCCAGTAGGGCTTGATTGATGAATGTCACTTGAGGGTTGATCTGCAAAGTTTGCAGTGCCATTTTGGCGACAACCTCCATGACAACTGAGTTATGAACGGCGTGATCAGCATCCTTACCCCAGCTGAATGGGCCGTGTTCATTAACAATAACCCCAGGAATGGCCAACACTTCACCATCACTGATCGTTTCAATGATGACCTTGCCGGTATGGTGTTCGTAGTCGGTTGCGATTTCGGCATTGGTCAAGGGGCGAGTACAGGGAATGCTGCCGTAGAAATAGTCAGCATGAGTAGTACCCAATGCTGGGATGGCTTTACCTGCTTGAGCCCAAGAGGTGGCATGAGGAGAATGCGTGTGCACAATGCCGCCAAGTTCTGGGTAAGCGCGATATAAGGCCAAATGGGTAGCTGTGTCAGAAGAGGGTTTAAGATCGCCCTCGACAACTAAGCCATTCAGATCAACCACCACCATATTGTCGGCATTGAGTGCTTCGTATTCGACGCCACTTGGCTTAATCACAACTAACCCTGTTAAGCGGTCAATGCCTGATACATTGCCCCAAGTAAAGGTAACTAAACCGTGGGTCTGTAGCGCCATATTGGCTTGCCATACTTGCTGCCGAAGCTCACTCAGACGTTGCTTTGCTTGTGGGTCGCTGGCTAAATTGAAGCCTAGAGAAGTCTTAACACTCATCAGTACGCTCCTGTGCCAACAAGAATTCAGAAAATTGTTCGATCTGCTGCCCTAACTGGCGATAAGCATGATAACGCCATTCGCTGGTCCCTTTGGTATCAGCATCTGGGTAGTAAACATCGCAGATTGGGCTCGCCATTTGAGTTTGAGCTTGCTCGGCATCGCTATAAAGCCCGGCCGCAACAGCTGCAAAAATGGCCGCACCTAATGCACAACACTGCTCTGAAGCGACAACGGCGATTTCTCGCCCAATGACATTGGCACAGGTTTGCATCACAAATGGTGACTTCTGAGAAATTCCGCCAATGGCGATGACACGTTTCACTTCGACACCTTGCTCAACGAAGCAATCGACGATTGATTTCGCGCCATGAGCTGTTGATTCCACCAGTGACGCAAAGATATCTGGTGCACTAGAGCCTAAGTTCAGCCCCGTGATTGCGCCCTTGAGACGTTGATTAGCATAAGGCGTTCGCCGCCCGTTATGCCAATCTAAGGCAAGAGGCGTTTCCAGTTGCAGACGTTTTGACTGTGCTTCCGCCGTAAGTTGAGGAATTAACAAGGCCTCAGCGGCGTCCAAATCAATTCCTAATTGTGGGTTTTGCTTAGCCAGTTGCGCGATTGGCCACAACATCACACGTTTGTACCAAGCATAAATATCACCAAATGCTGATTGCCCAGCCTCCAGTGCCATTAAGTCTGGCATCGCACTACCCGTAACTTGGCCACATATTCCATGAATGGTTCGATCACCGATACTTTGTGCATCCACCATCAAAATATCGCATGTTGACGTACCAATAACTTTCACTAAGTCATGTTCGCCCGCGCCCGCGCCCACCGCGCCCATATGGCAATCAAAAGCACCAATGGCAATGGCAATTCCCTCTGGTAAGCCTAGCCGCTGCGCCCACTCCGCACTCAGATGCCCAGCTAATTGGTCTGAGGTGTATACCTCAGTAAACATTCGATCTCGCATGCCATCGAGCGTGGGAGAAATGGCCGATAAAAAATCTTGCGAAGGTAAACCGCCCCAGCTTTCATGCCACATCGCCTTATGCCCTGCAGCACAAATACCGCGGCGTAAATTTGTAGGATGCTGACACCCTGCAAGGAGAGCTGGAACCCAATCACACAACTCAACCCAGCTATGGATATAAGGAACAAGCCCTGCATCTTGTTCCGCTACCCACGCGGCTTTCGCCCAAAACCACTCCGATGAATACAATCCCCCGATGTATTTGGTGTAGTCTGGAAAAGTGTGTGAATGGGCCAGCTCATTAATGCGTTCCGCTTTGGTCACGGAAGTATGATCTTTCCATAAGATAAACATGGCGTTGGGGTTATGCTCAAACTCAGGAAGCAACGCCAACACATTGCCCTCTTTATCGATAGGGGCTGGAGTTGAACCCGTACTGTCCACGCCAATGCCAACAACAGATTGTGCGATCTCTGTGGAAACCTGCGCCAACGTTTCTCGGACAGCAATGGTCAGAGACTCAATATAATCAAGAGGATGATGACGAAATTGAGATTGGTTCGAGTCGCTGTATTGTCCTTTTGCCCACCTTGGGTAGTTAGCCACGCCAGACGCAACCTCTTCACCATTGCGAGCATTCACCAATAAAGCTCGTACAGAATCAGAGCCAAAATCTAAGCCGATCACGTAAGGTGAATCTATATTCAAATTATTCATGGTCACTCCACATCAGACCGATTAACTGCCTATTTTTATAACGGTCTTACGTCAATATCACCATGAACCCAATAGCTAAAAATATGGATAAATTAGTCGACACACTCATTCTGTGCTAATGGTTTTAAAATCATCACTTCAGCTTTTCTCCAGAAAAAAAAGCGCATAAAAACGCCAAATAGCCGATGGACATATAAAATCAAACACATAAAACCATAAAAAGTGAGAGGTACTTCATGCCCTACCTCGCTACATGAATGGACAAAAACGCTACATTTTTCTGCTGTGATTTTCATCACTTCAAAGCTCGTCAACTTCCTTAAGTATGGAGATGAAACAACCCTACCAGTGGACGGACAAATAAGATGAAAAGCATAAAAACCACACTCGCTGCCGCAATACTCACCGGAACCGCATTATTCAGTATTTCTGCTAATGCCTTTTTCGGTAGCAACGATGAACTCAAATTAGGTTATTTGGTAAAACAACCTGAAGAGCCTTGGTTCCAAACAGAATGGAATTTTGCTGAGCAAGCAGGTAAGCAATATAACTTTGAAGTGATCAAAATGGCGGTGCCTGATGGAGAAAAAACACTGAACGCTATCGATACGCTAGCGGCAAGTGGCGCCAAAGGCTTTGTCATCTGCACACCTGACCCTAAGCTTGGGCCTGCAATTATGGCTAAAGCAAAAAGCTACGATTTGAAAGTCATCACGGTTGATGACCAGTTCCTTAATGCGAAAGGCGAACCGATGACAAACGTGCCTTTGGTGATGATGGCTGCCAGTGAAATTGGTTATCGCCAAGGTTCTGAACTGTACAAAGAGATGACAAAACGTAACTGGGATACCGCAACAACGGGCGTTATGGCCATAACCGCAGACGAGCTGGATACCGCGCGTCGTCGTGTCGATGGTTCGATTAAGGCACTGAAAGAAGCGGGTTTCCCATCCAACCAAATTTACCGCGTGCCAACCAAAGCAAATGACATCCCTGGCGCTCTGGATGCAGCAAACTCGCTACTGGTGCAATACCCAATGGTCAAGCAGTGGCTTATCGTCGGTATGAACGACAATACCGTTCTCGGCGGAGTTCGTGCGACAGAAGGACAAGGGTTTAACGCAAGTAATGTTATTGGTGTTGGCATTAATGGCGTCGATGCTGTCAGTGAATTAGCTAAATCGAAACCAACAGGGTTCTATGGTTCTCTTTTACCGAGCCCAGATGTACACGGCTTCAAAAGCATCGAATCACTTTATAAATGGGTGAAAGACGGTGTTGAACCACAAAAATTCGTTGAAGTGACGGACGTTGTCTTAATTACTCGCGACAACTACGAAGCAGAACTGGCGAAGAAAGGCCTGTAAGGCGTTCGTCGTCAATGGCTAAAAGCGGTACAGCTTCTTCGTACCGCTTTCGCGAAGTAAACAGGAGTACAGACTATGGCAGCTTCACACTCTTGCTTAGAGTTTTGCCAAATATCAAAACACTTTACGGGTGTTAAGGCACTGACCGACATTAGCTTTCGCGTTAACAGCAGTAGTGTTCATGCCTTAATGGGAGAGAATGGGGCCGGGAAATCGACTCTATTGAAAACGCTAAGCGGGCTGCATCAACCCACTCACGGCAAGCTGCTCATTGATGGGCATCCAGTAACATTTCAATCAACGGTTGACGCATTAGAGCAAGGTATCGCCATTATTTATCAAGAGCTTAATTTGGTTCCTGAACTCAGCGTGGCAGAAAACATTTTCTTAGGGCAACTTCCCACTAAACATGGCCGGGTCGATACCGAAACCCTCAATCGTAACGCACGTAAACAGCTATTGCGCTTGGGGGAAAATTTTGACCCCTCTCGCCCATTAAAAGAGTTTTCTATTGGCCAGTGGCAAATGGTTGAAATTGCTAAAGCGCTAAGTCGCAATGCACACATCATCGCTTTTGACGAACCAACCAGTAGCTTGTCTCAACGTGAAATTGAAAACCTATTTAAAGTGATCCGCGAATTGCGCGACGACGGCAAAATCATTCTTTACGTTTCTCATCGTATGGAAGAAATATTCGCTCTGTGTGATGCAATCACCATCTTCAAAGATGGTACCCATGTGCAAACCTGTTATGACCTTTCGACTCTCACTCATGACCGTTTGGTTGAGTTAATGGTTGGCCGGGAAATCAATGACATTTACAACTACCGCTCTCGTCCTCTTGGTCAAAGTGGATTAGCGATTAAAAACCTGATGGGCAGAGGGCTCACCGCTCCTCTCTCGCTAGAAATAAAGCAAGGCGAAATATTAGGTTTGTTTGGTCTGGTCGGTGCGGGCAGAACAGAACTTACCCGTTTGATTTTCGGAGCAGAAAAAGCCACCGCGGGCGATGTTTATCTTCACGGACAAAAAATACGGATTACTAAACCTGAAGATGCCATTCGGGCGGGCATTACCTTATGCCCTGAAGATCGCAAAGCAGACGGTATCGTGCCTATTTTATCGGTGCAAGAAAACACCAACATTAGCGCTCGTCCATGGCATCTAAAGCTTGGCGGGTTAATCAACTTCCAGTGGGAGTCGAGCAATGCCCTCAAACAAAACCAGTCATTAAACGTCAAAACTGCTTCGTTAGATCAACCCATTGGCGAGCTCTCCGGTGGCAATCAACAAAAAGTGATCCTTGGTCGTTGGTTATCTACCGATATGAGCGTCATTTTGCTAGATGAGCCGACGCGCGGCATTGATGTTGGCGCTAAGTCTGAGATATACGAGTTGATCTTCAAATTGGCAGAAAATGGCGTGACTGTCTTAGTTGTCTCTAGTGACATGCCTGAAGTGCTTGGTATCGCTGACCGATTACTGGTTATGAAAGATGGCAAAGTAACTGGTGAATTAACACGAACTGAATTTAACGAACAATCTGCGTTACGTCTTGCCATGATTGGCAACGACGTCGCTGCGTAAAAAGGAATATCCTAATGGCTGTAACGAGTTCAACCAAAATAGACAATACCGAGAGCCCGACTCGCTCTTTTAAGTTCTCTTCCATCTGGGATAAGTTCGGCATGCTGATGGTCTTTGCTGGGCTATTTTTGCTTTGCAGTTTATTTGTCCCTTATTTTGCTACATTCATTAATATGAAAGGGCTCGGTCTGGCTATTTCCATGAGCGGCATGGTTGCGTGCGCCATGCTCTTTTGCCTAGCCTGCGGGGATTTAGATCTCTCGATTGCTTCGGTTATTGCCTGCTCTGGCGTAGTAACGGCGGTAGCGATTAACGCAACCAGCAGTGTGGTATTGGGTATCGGCGCAGGCTTACTTTCAGGTGTACTCTTTGGTTTGCTAAATGGCTTCGTTATTGCCAAATTGCAGATCAATGCACTGATAACGACTCTCGCAACGATGCAAATAGCTCGCGGTCTTGGTTATATCATCTCTGACGGTAAGGCGGTTGGGATCACTGAAGAACATTTCTTCACCCTAGGTAACTCCTCTTTACTTGGTATCCCAACGCCAATTTGGTTAACCATAGTCACCTTCGCTATTTTTGCCTTTTTACTAAATCGTACGGTTTATGGGCGCAATACATTAGCGATTGGCGGTAATGAAGAAGCCGCACGATTAGCGGGTGTCAACGTCGTAAAAACTAAAATCATCATTTTCACTATCTCTGGCTTTATCTCTGCGCTCGCTGGGGTTATTTTAGCCGCGCGTATGACCAGCGGTCAGCCGATGACTTCCGTCGGTTTTGAGTTAGTGGTCATCTCTGCTTGTGTGCTCGGTGGGGTATCGCTCAAAGGCGGGATAGGTAAAGTATCTTACGTTATTGCGGGTGTGCTCATCCTCGGTACGGTAGAGAATGCGATGAATCTACTGAATATGTCACCTTTTTCTCAATACGTAGTGCGAGGAACTATTTTGCTCGCGGCGGTTATCTTTGACCGCTATAAACAAAATAAATCCAGCTAGAAGCAACTCATTGCCACACAACAAAAAAGAAGGGCTAACCTGTGCAGCTCTTCTTTTTTCTAAAAAACGATCCATTGGTTTGACAGTGCTCTTCAGTGGCATTTATCGTTGAGGATGGCTTTTTATCTCGAAACAGCTTACACCCATTGTCCGGCGACATAGCCGCTTGACCAACACCATTGGAAATTATAGCCGCCAAGCCAGCCCGTCACATCCATTACCTCACCAATAAAATAGAGGCCCGGAACCGATTTGCATTCCATGGTTTTCGATGAGAGGCAATCGGTGTCTACGCCACCTAATGTGACTTCGGCTGTGCGATAACCTTCAGTACCATTGGGAAGAATCGGCCAATGTTGTAAGTCGTGTGCGATAGCGGTTATTTCGTGTGGGTTTAACTGTTTGAGCGGTTTATCGACAAAAGCTTTGCGCTCAATCAGTACTTCAACTAAACGCTTAGGCAGTACTTTCGCGAGTGTATTTTTTAAGCTTTGATTTGGGTGTGCTTCACGTGATTCATTTAATAGCCGCTCGATGTCTACTTCCGGCACTAAGTTGATACTGACCTTCTGCCCCGCTTTCCAGTAAGAAGAAATTTGCAACACCGCCGGCCCAGATAAACCACGATGAGTAAACAGCAGTGCTTCTTTAAACACTGTGCCATCTTCAGTAGTGATTTCAGTTGGAATGGCAATGCCGGCTAGTTCGGCGAAATCTTCTTTATCTTGTTTATGCAGTGTAAAAGGCACGAGCCCGGCCGTGGTTGGGATCACCGCCAGTCCAAACTGCTCTGCAATTTTGTAACCAAAAGGAGTCGCACCAAGCTTGGGCATCGACAAGCCACCCGTTGCGACCACCAGTGACTGGCATTGGATCGGCCCGTCATTGGTGGTGAGCTGAAAGCCGTTTGGCACCTTATCTATCGATTGAATCTCGACTTGATAACGCTGCTTGACTGTCGGTAAATCGCACTCTTTTAGCAACATATTGACGATGTCCTTCGCCGAATCAAGGCAAAAGAGCTGTCCATGATCGCGCTCTTCAAACGCAATATTGTATTTACTGACCAGCGAGATAAAGTCCCACTGGCTGTACTGCGATAACGCTGATTTAACGAAATGGGGATTGCGGCATAAGTAGTTAGCGGCCGATAGTTCATAATTGGTGAAATTACAGCGACCGCCACCTGAGATCAAAATTTTACGGCCAGGCTTTTTAGCATGATCGAGAACGCATACGCTGCGCCCACGCAGGCCAGCTTGCGCGGCGCACATTAGCCCGGCGGCGCCAGCACCAATAACGACAACATCAAACGACTGACTCATGCTTTCACCTTCATTTAACTAGACGCACATAGACGCACACGCACCTAATGACAAACAAAAAGGATGCAGCGCTGGTGGCGTACATCCTTATCAATGGGGGACATTTTAACGACTAATTGAGTGAAGACAAGGTTAATCCACCAGCGACGGTATTAGACGAGCTGCTCGGCAAGATCGCGCCCTTTTCCGCGAACGGCGTCAATTGTTTCAGCAAATGTGGCAGATATTGCCAGCACACGAGCATCTGGGTGCTCAGCCAGAAATAAGCGTTTTTCTTTTTCGGTCAGGATGTCCCATTGATGGTGGATATCACGGGCAAAATGCAATACACGGGCAAGTTTTGGTGAAAGCTGCGCTTTTTCTGGCTGCGCAGAGTAGGCGATCGCATCGGCCATCTCATCAGGAAACTTCCAAGCTTTGGCTAGCTTCGCCCCCAGTACATTCGCATCGGTATGGATGATTTGCTGTTGTGCTTCTAGTTCAACTTCACCAGCATCAACACAAAGGCGAATTTTCAACGCTTCTTGCGGCGCTAATGTGTGGATCATCAATTGGCCAATGTTGTGCAATATTCCGGTAGTAAAGACGCTATTGGCATCGAGTTTACAAGCTGCCCCCAGTTTGCTGGCGATAATGGCAATTTCAAAGGTATCGGACCAATATTGCTGCAGATCCAAGGTGTCAATTTTAGGAAAAGCACTGGATAATACCGATGCCACCACCATAGTTCTCACCGAGCCACTTCCGACACGAATCACCGCATCATTGATAGAGGCCACTGTGCGGCTTCCGCCAAAATGTGCCGAATTTGCAAGGCGAAGCAGCCGCGCACTCAACACTTGTTCCATGGCAATTTTTTTTGTGAGCGCACCAAAATCGACCTCTTCTTTATTAACCATTTCGAGTAGTTCTTGTAATACTTGTTGAATACGAGGTAACTCATTCAAACGTGCGAGCAGTGCTTTTTCATCCATTATTTTTCTCCTTTCGATTGCTCTTGCTAATAATAGTCGCCGCACAATGAAGATGCATAATAGTGAAGAAATAAGTCGATGACTTTATACAGACGATAAAAAAGGAGCTCGATAGCTCCTTTAATCAATACAATGACTGGCTCAGTTATACGATACAAGCCGCGAAGGTTGTCACGGCCAGCAATGACATCGACAAGATAAACAGCGCTCTAACGCGATCACACTTGCCCGTAAATAGGGGATCGTGGTGATGGTGATACTCTTTACCTTTCAAATAATGGAAAAGACGAACCTGCTTGGTGACATTACCGTGAGTGGTAAAAAAGCCACCGCCATCCACTTGTTGATAAAGCAATGGATGAGCTTCACGCATGATGTAAATAAGTGAGCGTAGCGCCGTAAGATACCTGACTAGGTTAACCCCAGTGACCAGCATTAGCGCAAATAAAATTGTATCCCCAGTGATCATCTTTTCCTCCCTACACCTTTGCATAGAACCCAAAGAAAAAGACGATCGCTTCATACTCTTTCTGCTGCGATTACACAGCTTGGGTATCCATTACAGAAGATGAGCCGGCTTTTGCCATTGCGGCTAGGTCTTTGTCGATGAAGAACAGCGCCTTACCATCATCACCCACAAGCTCTAGCTTATCTAAAATCCCTTTAAACAACTTCTCTTCTTCATGTTGCTCCGCAACGTACCACTGAAGGAAGTTAAACGTTGAGTAGTCTTGAGATGTGAACGCCGCATGAGCGAGTTTATTAATCTGCTGAGTAATCATCTGCTCATGTTGATAAGTTTCGCGAAACACTTCACCAAGGCTCGTAAACTTATGTTTTGGCGCTGCGATCGCACCAAGGATAGGCAGTGCACCCGTTTCACTCACGTAGGTGAATAAACGCTGCATGTGCTGCATTTCTTCTACGGCATGAGCGCGTAAAAACTCGGCAGCACCTTCAAATCCTTTATCTTCACACCAAGCACTCATTTGTAAGTATAGATTGGATGAAAAAAATTCCAGATTAATTTGTTCATTCAGTTTTTCAACCATAGCTTGTGACAACATGTCGACTCCTAGTTTATGTAACGATTTGAATTGACTATACCATGAACCTCACCATAACACTTTGAGTCAGGTATGCGGATATGAGATCACGGCGACAAAAAACTCTCGGCCTCAGTGCTAATCTTTAATCAGTACCCCATCAGGAGATAATACAATGAGTTATCAACATATTTTGGTTGCCATTGATCTTTCAGAAGACAGTAAACTCTTAGTCGACAAAGCTGTTGCACTGGCAAAACCACTCGATGCTGACGTTTCTTTCATTCACATTGATGTCAACTATGCCGAGCTGTATACCGGACTCATTGATATCAATTTAGCAGAAACTCAACATCACGCGATGGAAGCGTCACAAAAGCAGCTGCAAGCCTTAGCGGAACACGCGCAATACCCTATCCGCCATACACTAGTAGGCAGCGGCGACCTCAGTAATGAGCTATGCGAAACCATCGCTGAATTCAGTGTTGATTTGGTGGTCTGCGGTCATCATCAAGATTTTTGGAGCAAGTTACTCTCATCCACTCGGCAACTGATTAACTGTTCGCCAGTCGACATGCTTGTAATACCACTTCACGACTGACGACAAGCCAAAACTCGGTTAGACTGCGGGTTATTTACTGTTCAGCGTTGTTTGTTATGGCCTATCTCTCTGCAGTCACCCTACTTTGGGCATTTTCATTTAGCTTGATCGGCGTTTATCTCGCCGGTCAAGTTGATTCTTGGTTCGCGGTTTGGATGCGCGTTGCATTAGCGAGCTTAGTATTTCTACCTTTGATCAGGTTTAAAACCGTTCCCGCTCCGTTGATCGCTAAGTTGATGACCATTGGTGGAATCCAACTGGGCCTGATGTACTGTTTCTACTATCAATCATTTTTACTGCTATCGGTTCCTGAAGTTTTGCTGTTTACGGTGTTTACACCAATCTACGTCACGCTGATCTACGATCTACTGAAAGGCCGCTTTTCTCCGTGGTACTTAGTGACGGCAGCCATTGCCGTAATCGGTGCCGTTTTTATTAAATTTGCAGCAATAAACGAGCACTTTTTGCTGGGTTTTTTGGTGGTGCAAGGGGCTAACCTCTGTTTTGCTATCGGCCAAGTGGCTTATAAATACGTCATGGAAAAAGAGACCATTACTTTAGCGCAACACAGCGTATTCGGTTATTTCTACTTAGGTGCATTGGTGGTAGCAAGCGTGGCATTTTTACTGTTTGGCAATAGTGAAAAACTGCCCACTACCTCTTTGCAATGGGGTATTTTGATCTACTTAGGGGTAATTGCTTCTGGGCTTGGTTACTTCGTGTGGAACAAAGGAGCCTGTTTAGTCAACGCAGGCGCATTAGCGATTATGAATAATGCGCTGGTTCCCGCAGGATTAGTGGTGAACATTCTGATTTGGAATCGCGACGTAGATTTAATGCGCCTTGCAATTGGCGGCGTGATCATTTTGTTCTCACTGTGGGTCAATGAAACTTGGGTAAAGCGCAAAGTCGCTGCCAGCCGTACTCACTGAATAAGGTTGAGCGTTAAAAATAACAAAGCCCGCAATCATCGCGGGCTTTGTTGTTGAAAAAGGGCTATCGTGGCTCGGTTTAACTC
>NZ_NDIM01000030.1:0-4838 GCF_002241375.1 Vibrio sp. V19_P1S1T109
GTTTGATTATAGGCCCTTTTTGTTTGATTTTATGATTTGATATTAAGGAAAGCCGCACCACGTACGCCGCCTGAATCACCATGTTTTGCTTTGATGATCTTCGGACATTTCGCGACAGAAAGCAGGTATTTCGGTACGCGTTTAGGCATCTCTTGGTAGATCAATTCAAAGTTTGATAAACCGCCACCGAGTGCAACAACGTGTGGGTCATTGGCTGTGAAAATGTTGGCAAAACAGATGGCAAGTAGTTCCATAAAGCGCTCAACATGCTCAACGGCTTTCGCTTCACCTGCTTCATTGGCGTGAATGATATCAATCGCTTTTTTGTGCTCGCTATAATAGTGCTCGTACAATAGCTCAAAACCGCGGCCAGAGAGATAACTGTCTAAGCATCCTTTCTTGCCACAACCACAGCCGAGCATCGGCGCGTTATCGCCAAGATGTAACCATGCATCAAGAGGCAGACGCATATGACCAAACTCCCCTGCTACGTGGTTACGACCAGAGAATACTTTCCCTTCATAGATAAGGCCGCCACCAAAACCTGTGCCGAGAATTAGGCCCATAACCGAAGGCTCATTTTTCAGCTCATCGTCCCATGCTTCAGAAAGCGCAAAGCAGTTTGCATCGTTTTCAATCTTCACGCTGCGGCCAATTTTTGCTTCTAAATCAGCACGCAATGGTTTGCCTTTTGCAGCAGGAACGTTGACGGTTAATACCGTAGCATCATCAGCGTCTTCCATACCTGGTAGGCCAAGGCCTATTTTACCTTCCACACCCAATTGCGCGTCATATTTACTCACCAACTGCGCAATGGTTTCAACTAGCAGATTGTAGTCGTTTGTTGGGGTAGGAACGCGCTCCGTTGCTACGCGTTCTAACTTCTCATTAAACGCACCAAACTCAATTTTAGTGCCACCGACATCAAAGCCGTAGTACATGCAATCTCTCCTAAAATTTGCTCATCAATGAGCTAAAAATAAAACTTTGGGCATTATCCACAGAGCTCAGCCTACAATCCGTGACCAAGTACCAATTTATCTGGTCTATAGGTTCGATTGAACAATTACTCATCACCAAATCGATCAACTTTAGAGTCACGTCTCGCTTTGCTGCTGGTCGATGAAACGTTTCAAGACTGGCCTGCTCAAATCATGCTTTAGGCGGGTTTTACTCAGCAAGTAACTTTCCCGAAACACTTCAAACCATTGGCTTAATAGCAGAGAGGCTTGATGCTCACCCACTTCAACCAATACCAATGACGCCACTTCAGCCGTTGATAAATGCTGCTCATTATCAGATTTACGCATCATATATTGCGATACGCTTTTAGGTGCGATAGACATCACCGGAAGCGCATCCAAATAAGGTGATTTGCGAAACATTCGTCTTGCCTCGCGCCAGCTTCCATCAAGCAATATCAACAGTGGTTTGCGTTTATCGTGCGCGCTGGGAGGGCTTTGCATTACTCGAGGCTTTTCATCCACATACTCTTCGGGAAAAATGACGACTGGTTGATAAGCGGGATTATTCAACAGTGCTAGCATTTCCGCGTGAGGTTCGGTGCGATTCCACTGATAAACGTAAGTTTCTTTAATCACATCGGCAATTAGTCGACCAGTATTACTGGGTTTAAATACTTCATTTTCAGAAACCAGCAGTAATACTGCGATATCCGTATCCATATCCGGTTGATGGCCGCATAAGCAGTATTGCGTGGCGACCTGACAATAGGCGCAACGTTCAACTTTCGCACCACGAGCTTGAAAAGGTTTGGTCGATAACGCTAAGCGATGTTGGAACAAATGGTTAAATGCGTGGATTCTCATAAATCAGGGCGGCAAGCTGGAAAGTGCTGCCGATTGTACTTACAGTACAAGCAGATTCCTAGCACAAGACCATTGAAGATGAGCCATTAAGCATGAACCTGAACCCTGAATTGATCCGTTTGAGCGTATTTTTCGCTGTATTTATGCTTTGTGCGCTGTGGGAATGGTCTTGCCCACGTAAAACACTCACCCAAAGTAAAGCCACTCGCTGGCTGAATAATTTAGGTTTGGTTGGTTTAAATAGCGTGTGCTTATCGCTATTGATGCCAGTGTTAGCCATTGAAGCGGCTTATTGGGCGCAGCAAGACTCGATTGGTCTTTTTAATTGGGTGGATTTACCACAAGTGGCTGAAATTGCGCTGTCAGTTATTATTCTTGATGGCGTGATTTACGCCCAGCATGTGCTTTTTCACTTCTCTCCTTGGTTATGGCGTTTACATCGCATGCACCACGCTGACCAAGATATTGATGTGACCACTGGCTCGCGGTTTCACCCATTCGAAATGATTCTCTCTTTGTGGATCAAAATCACTTGCGTGATCATGTTGGGTGTCAGCCCATTCGCGGTATTGATATTT
Organism: Vibrio sp. V19_P1S1T109; assembly: GCF_002241375.1. Lineage (NCBI taxonomy): Bacteria > Pseudomonadati > Pseudomonadota > Gammaproteobacteria > Vibrionales > Vibrionaceae > Vibrio > Vibrio sp. V19_P1S1T109. Next base: position 2,408 of record NZ_NDIM01000030.1, read on the forward strand.
GAGGTGGTGCTCAATGCGAGCGCGATGTTTAACCACAGTAACGCAAAATTACCGTTGAAAATGGACCGTTGGCTTCGCTGGTTGGTGGTGACACCTGACATGCATCGGGTGCATCATTCAGTCATTGTGCGAGAAACTCACTCCAATTTTGGTTTTTTCTTGTCATGTTGGGATCGGCTATTTCGTACTTATCGTGCGCAGCCAGAATTGGGCCATAAGCAGGTCATTATCGGCCTACCACTCTTTCGAGAGAAGCGTGAGCAGTGGTTGGATAAAATGCTTACCCAACCATTTAGAAAAAAGTGACAACGTCATGAAAATACAGAAATTCGCACTGGATAAGCTAGTTGAGCGTATATTTATGCAACATAGCCTGCTGTTCACCCGCAACTTCAGCCACCTGCTCTGAACTTTCGACCATGGCTTCAAGCTGTAATTTGGTTTGCTCGCCTTGCGATGAAACTTGGCTGATAGATTGACTTACATCGGCCGTCGCTCGCTCTTGCTCTTCTGTTGCAACGCTTATCTGCTCAACTCGAGCACGAATCTGTTCCACTGCTTTTTCTATCTGCTCAAATGTTGTTTTGACTTCTTGACTCGATTGCAGCGCATTACTCATCTCTTGACGCGAATCCGATACTGCTTGACGAGAGCGCTGTGTTGCATTGGTGAGCTCATTCATCATGTCTCGGATATTGGTGGTTTGCTGTGATGTATCGCTGGCCAATTTGCGTACTTCATCGGCTACAACCGCAAAACCACGCCCTTGTTCGCCAGCTCTTGCCGCTTCAATCGCGGCGTTCAACGCCAGTAAGTTGGTACTGTCAGCAATACCGCTGATCATATCTACCATCTCACGAATTTTCTTCACGCGCTGGTCAAGCTCGTGCATTGCTTCATCGTTTAAATGCAGTGTATTTTCAAGAGATTCCAAGCGAACACGGTTTTGTTCCACTACTTTCACCCCTTGCGTAGAAAACTGGCTGGCAGCCACTGATTCTTCATAAGATTCACTGGTCACAAGCGCGATATTCCGAATCGCCGATTCCAACTCACTCACGGTGGAAACCATGTTAACCAACGAATCATTTTGTGCGGCTAAACTGCGGTTGGATTTATCGGCTGCATCGTGACTGGTTTCGGCATTTTGGTAGAGCATTTCACAATTGCGCGTTACGGTAGAAATTGAATATTTTGTTGATTCAATAACTTGGTTTAGTTGTAGAGCAACTTCTTTAAATTCACTCGGGCCAATCAAGCGAGCGGGTTGAGAAAAATCGTGTTGAGTTAATAATGCAAGCTTGGCCAATAAGTTATTCAGCCCCAGCTTTAGCCAGTGGCGTAACCCTAGCCATGCAAGTAAAACCAAAGCGACCAGAATAATGCCGCCAGTATATTGTACTTGCTTAACCATTAGCATTGCGTCATGAACCACGTTCTCACTGTGTTTGATCAACTCACTTGCGGTGGCAGAAATCGTATTTAGCAGTGCTACCGTGTCTTTGGCTAGCTGCGCAGCTTGTGCCATTTCTTGTCGCTGCTGCTGTGCTTGCTCAATTTTATTTAAGATCAGTGCTAAAATGCCATGCTCAACAAAACCCGCTTTAACCATTTCATAAGGTGCCGTCAGGCTCGCAAACTCCATAACATCAGGATGCCACTCTTTAAAATCATCAAAGGCTAGCTCAATTCCCGCCATGCGATTACGGATTTCCTTAAATTGCACTTTGGCCTGTTCAGGATCGTTTTGCATCATTAACAGTAAGAAGGTACTTTCCATCGAACTTGCACTGGCAATAAAGCGGTTAGCCGCATCCATCGATTCCGGGTTATCTAATGCGAGAAATGAACTGATCCGGTTCATCTCCGGTCCAATGGAGCTTAATCCGTAACGAAACGCGGTGGCGGCGTTATCGATAGCATTCTGCTGTTCAAGCAAAGAGGCCTGCGTTGATAAAATAGAATAGGTGAGCTGCTGAAATGCCGCACTTTTGCTGCGTAACGACACTTGATGATCTTGAGTAATCGCGTTACCGATACGAGTAGCGATGGAGAAAAGCTGGTCAGTAAGTTGGTCAGTCTGCTGGTTTAAGTGGCTTAATTGCTGGTTTACCGCTTCTAATTCTGCCGATTCCGTTGTGCGGATGCCATCTCCGAGAGATTGTACTTGTTCTAATATATTTTGCGTCAACCTTGCATTATTTAATGCCAAAGGTAGTGTTTGTTCAGACAATCCAGAAAACTGTAGCCCTACCTTATCGATGCTTTTTAAACTGGTGATGGATAAAAGGACCACCAGTAACGTCATCGTGATGAAAATGGCACTGATGGTTTGAATCAACGACAGTGAATGTCGATTATTTATTGAGGAATTCATGATAAATGCAACTAAGTGATTAGAGAATGTGTTAAGGCTCAACCATAGTAGGAA
>NZ_NDIM01000354.1:0-4719 GCF_002241375.1 Vibrio sp. V19_P1S1T109
GAGGGTGAGAGATGGCTAGAAAGCTGGATAGATGAAGCGAACCACTCAGGCATTGTGATGCTAGAGAAGTTTACTAAGACCCTGAGGAAGCATAAGGATGGGATATTGGCATTTTATGATAAAAGGATGAGTAGTGGTCGAGTAGAGGGTGTGAACAACCGAATAAAGACGCTGAACAAAGTCGCCTATGGGTATCGTGATTGGGAATTTTTTGAGTTAAAAATCAAAGCCAGTCATGAGGCGAAGTATCGATTTTCCGGATGAACCCAATTTATGAACCCAGACACAACAAAGAACAACTGATAAATTTCTTAAAAGCAACATTTCGCCCTGACACGGTTCCACCGTTCATCAGAGATAAGTTTTATTAGGGCTACGCATAGTACAGTTGACAATAGTGCTCTTTGCCGTAAAGAAGGAATGGGGCAAAAACTTGCTAAGAGAGCGGTTGGTCTAATGCCCGCTCTCGCTTCCTCATCGTATCCACCTTCAGATATATGTTATCTAGAAAAACGCAAATAACAGGCAATAGCGGCTTGTTAGATTGAGCCTACAAACCGCATTATTACATCAATCGATATCACTTCTAGCGGCATCAACGGCTAGTGAGTCCGCTATCTCATTCCCTCTGACACCAAAATGCGCTCTAACCTTTTTGACTTCGACGTACCTTTCAGAGAGAAGAGCATCGACTGTCTACCACAAGCGGTTATTTAAAATCGTGCTTTAATCCGCTCTACGCCAGTTTTTCTTCTTCCAGCTATCACAATGTCTGAAGGCAGTGAAGCCAGCAAAGAAAAGTAACTTCACCAGCAGCGGTAAAAATAACAATGGGGAGCGTGATGCTCCCCATTCTTTTTTGCTTCTATACACCAGTTTGAAGGTATATGTTATCGATAAAAAACACTCTTGACCTTGGTAGAACCAACTTCATATAAGGCTTGAATAGTATGACCATTCACAGACTTGTACTTGTCCCAAGCTCCGACAACACCAAGTACTGGTACTTTTTTCTCTAACATCGACTCAACAGGCTTCCCCATCATCTGATGAACTAGTTCCTTGGATGAGATATTCTTTAAGTCATCCATAAAGAAGTTAGGATTCGTGGCAACAATCAATTTTAGAACGCTGCTGTTTGCGTCAAATTGAAACTCCAGCCCATTATCAAAAGTTCGAATGTAAAATTCTTCAGTGTAGCCATCCATCGTCGATGGCACATTACCTGTTATTAACGCTGCAAACTTAGGGTTTTTCACAAGGTCTTGATAAGTGCAGCCAATAAAATCTAAATAGTTCATCTAATACCATCCGTTTGCTTTATTTAAGCGGTGGAGCTCTTCTCTAGCGTCCTCAAGTTGCTCATCAGTGTAGCCATTTTCTTTTAAACATGTCTTAATCGCATCAAAATTCGAATTTACTGCCGCATCTAGATCACCTGAATCAACTTGCTGCTTTTCAAGTTTATTTCTTCCACCATATGTTTCACTACACTTTTGATGAATCTCTCTCGGGATCGCTACTCCAGCACCTGAGTTAATAATTTCTTTCTTTTCATCAGCAGTTAAAGGACGTCCAAGCATTTCTTCCGCAGCTCTTAACAATGCCGCCTGAGATGGAATATGATCTATATCCATCCATCCTTTTTGCTTCTTGGCGCTAAGTCGCCATAAGTGCCTACTTCCAGTGGTTTTACCTTAGTAATTCCAGCACTACGCTTATTAAATACTAAGTACAAGGGGGACACGCCAGAATCCGCAGGGAAAGTCACAATATACTCGGCAAGATCGTCCTCGGGATAGAGCGCTGTACCTATCTCTTGTTCATGCTCTTCAATCGGGCGCACCCAAATGTTGTGTACATCGAGCTCATCATTTTCGGGCAATACAGTATCAGGGGTTAGTACATCCGTTGAGCCATCCGGTGTCCATGTAATGGTAATTCCATTCTCTAGCTCAGCAACAAAGTGTTGTCCTTGTTGTACAGCTTCACGCTTCGCAACTCGCTCACCATAGGCGCTCCCCTCTCCCGTTTTGATGCCAACCACTTGCTGTTTACCATTTTCGTCCGTATACATATTGAAACGGACACGCATCGTCGTAGTGTCACCGGTCGCAAAATCTGGATTTCCTTCTAAGGTACCATCCGCAAGCTGAGACGGCCATAAAGCGGCCACTAGAAAGCCACCCATTCGAGCAAAGCCTGCTAACGCTTCTCCTGAAATCGACCACGTACCAATCGTATTGGTCGTATTGCTACTGAGAATACCAAGGTTCGTTGCCGCGCCATTTGCGGGGATCGCAAGGAGTGCCGTTTTTCCATAGTCGGTGGCTTTAGAAGCCGTGGTGATGGTGGTTAAGTTCGTGACGGGCAATTCTTTCTCGAACAGACTATCGCTGTTTATCGCCTTAAACTGGGTTCCTGAGATAAGCGAATCAGAGTAATCATAATGCGTGTTCGCCAAGCAGCTATAGGTGCAAGGGGAAAGCGGAGGTAAATCGGTCGCTTTTTCTGGAGTGCTCTGGTTTTGTTCGACGGCCTTAACGGTCAGCGTATCCCCGACTTTCAATGACATCGGATCGGCATTGTACTGCGGATTCAAATCCAGTAATTGTTTCGCCGACAAACCATATTGCTCTGCAATGGCTCCCCATGATCCTCGTTGGTTGGTCTTAGAGTCCGTTCCAACAGTATGCGTTTCTGGTTTACTCTCTGCTTTCTCTGTGTCCGAGGGTTGAATGGTTTGTCTTTCTGCGACAGGTTGCTTGGGCGCAGCAAGCAATTCGTTGATATCAAGTTTAATACCATGTTGAGCCAACCAGTCATCATCGAGGTTGTCTAGCTCTTCTCGGGTAATTGGCTGTTCAAGATAAATCAGATGTTGGTTTTCAACGTCTTTACCTTCGAGCTTCCAGTAAACCAGAATGGCACTTTGATAGATGTTGTAGCCTTGCTCATCATTAAGCTGCTCGTGAGTGGAGCGTGTCGCGTAGAAGGCCCACTTGCCATTTCCTAGCAGCTTGTATTCTTGAACTAAACGGCCATTGTAGAAATGGTAGTAGTAGCCTTCTGTTGGTAGCCCCAAACGCTCACCAAGCTGCACTGAGGGGACAACTGGGATAAAGGCTTCTCGCACTACACCAGAGCCTATAGGCTTCACCTGCACATTGTCGGGAACGCTAATACCCAGAGCATTGGACGCTACTTTAGCGACTAATTTTTTCGGTTCATCAAAGGCGGTATGAGCCGTATATTTTGTACCGTGCTCGGTTGCCTCCGTCTGCCAACGGCCAATCAGGGATTCTTGTTTGGTTTTCGCCAGTTCAAACGCATACCCCACGCTTTTTCTAAACGTCTCATCCGAGCAAGCCACTTCAAAGCAATATTCGTATTGCAGTTTTGGTGGTGCATCTGAGGTATCAGGTTTTACGGGCTCAGGAACGTAGGTCTCTTCAATGTTAGGCGCATAACCAGCGGCGCTTTGAGTGGGCGCAGCACTGCCAGCCGCACCGCCAGACATTTTTGTTCTGGACAGGTAGGCACTTTTCGCTTCTGGCGATAACGCCTCTTGCCCTTCCGCCGACAAGCTCCATGATTTGCTCATGCCATCTCGGAGCATCACAGGCTTTGAAGGGGAATCGGTCAACAAGGCTAACTCACCACTTTTCAGCTTGTCCATAAAACTGGAATAGCTCATCCCCTGAGGGAGTGCTGAGCCTAACGCTCTTTCGTCCAGCCGACCAATGTCACCTTCAACCTGACCGAACTCATATGCCATCAGTTCGGTTAACCGTACCACTCGATAACCCACAGTTAAATCCATCTGCTACTTTCAATAGGCGTATTCTACCTAAACAGTCGTAATTGCAGGATTTATAACCATAAGTTCGGTCTACCAATTGCAGACATTGTGATTTTCACCCACTACATCCAAACCTATTGATAATGACTTCATCATTAACCAACTTAGCCCAAACAAAAAATAGGGCATAGCTTGAGAGGTGTTACCCTCCCAAACTATGAATTCTTGTATTAGTCAGCTTCCGCAGCTTCAACCGCCAACAGGTCAGCTCTTTCATTCCCTTCAATGCCCGAATGTGCTTTGACCTTAAATACCTCGACATACTTCCTAGAACTCAACTCGTCCACTTGTTGCCAAAGCTGGCGGTTTTTAACCGGTTTCTTATCCGCTCGACGCCAACCTCGGTCTTTCCAATCGTCCATCCAGATGTTGAAACCTTTCACACAGTAATCACTGTCCGAATAGATAACATCTCCATCTTCTGCGTATTCCAATGCTTCAATTAAGGCCAGTAGTTCCAGCTCAGCATTGTCGGTTTTTCGATTGATGGTGATGCTCTCTTCATGAACAATCTCGTTGTCTTCATCCATGACCACCAGCCCGATACCACCTCGTGTACATCCGTGTTGGTTGTTTGGTGCAGCGCCGTCTACGTAAATTGAATAACTCATTTTTATCTCTCTCTAATTGCAAAAAGGGCGCATGACTTTGCTTAGCCAGCGCCCCGTTGATGATGTGATTTGCTGTTTGTGTTACTGAAAGGATTCTGCGTTGTCTCTCATGCTCAGACGCGATTCCATCCATTCCTCTATTTCACTTTCGACCCAAGCTACCGCTCGTCCACCGAGTGGCACACTCTTCGGAAAATCGGTTTCATCAGCCATGAACTTATAGATAGTGGAGCGGCCTAGCCCTGT
>NZ_NDIM01000084.1:0-4712 GCF_002241375.1 Vibrio sp. V19_P1S1T109
ACCCCGTACTTTGAGACGTCTATTTGGCGCGACAAAATCGTAGATGACATATCAGCTACAATCGGTTTGTCTGTATCTGGTAAATCATTAATCTCAATACCATCTATCGTTTCATTCGGACAAAAATGCACGTAAGCCGACTCAGGATCGATTTTCCATTCGCTGGCTGGTAATACCGCTGTTTTGCCCTCTTTAGTCACTTTGGCGTTGAAAACATCGATTTCACAATATTTCTTCGCTTCTTTGACCGCACTTTCAGCCCAGTAACCCGCATCAATATAGGTCGCTTTAGTCGCATCGCCTAATAAGTTTAAAGGCACCGCCGCAAACTGAGCGCGCGCTCCACCCTGACAAAATAATACTTTGTAATTACTCGGGATATTAAGCAAATCTCGCAGATCTTGCTCCGCTTCTTGAGCAACGCGAATAAAAGGTTTACTACGATGACTAATTTCCATAACGGACGTGCCAAGCTCGTTCCAGTTAATAAACTCGGCTTGCGCTTTTTCCATCACGGCTTTAGGTAAGGCTGCTGGGCCTGCGCTGAAATTATAGACTGGGCCCGCTTGATTTGATTCCATGAGTTCCTTGCTCCTGCTATCGACAATTAATGTGATTAATACCACTTTTTGATGTGGATAAAAAGCGAGAAAAGAGCTTCTATCGGCTCTTTTCTCTTACTGATTGCTAAAACTCGCGAAATCGTTTGCTTGAGCGCCGTTCGCTATCGCATCAATGCCGGAAGTAATAGTGTCAATAGCGGCATTTGGTTGCCATTTTCAAATTCCAAGTTGCCCTCTTTAAGTTCAGCTTGGAGTCGATATCCTTGATCGGTTTGCTGCATAATTTCCATCACAACAAGCTCATCAATACCTTGCTGGATAAAAGGAAAATCTTCAACCAGCTGGTCAGAAATGAAGGTATCAATGTGGCCGGTTAAGGCTGGTAAAATGGTACTCGGATCTTGCACCACATTATTTGTCCCTTCAGGAACCGCTATCTTCCAGTTTGATTCAAACTCACCTTGGCCAACTTTTAGCGCCATTTTATTCATCGATAGATAAAAACCTTTCTCGAATAATGATTGCACATAAGGTAGTGCTTGCTGAATGTCCTCATCAGAAAGTTCTGGGCTGTTTTGGTAAAGCGTTGAGAGCTTCTCAAAAGCGTCACCATCTAAATCACCCAAGGTAAAATCAAGATTGAGGTCCTTCACCTCGCCTTCGCTATAAGTTAATTTATCCATCTCAATCAAGTGATTACTATCAAAACGAGAAGGCTCTCCTTTTAATACCGAATCAAAGGAATAACGCATGTTGTCCATACTCAGCGTATTTTCACCTAGGCCATCGACAAGATTAATTTTTGCTAACGCCAATGACTGTTGTCCTAGCCAGAAGCCTTTATCTTGTTTACCTATACCTTGACCAGTTAGCTGTGAAAGCATCATTTTTTCACCACTAGTAAAATCCAACTCAACAGAAGGAACATTCAGTTGATAAGTGATTTCACCTAGTACAGAAATATCACCTTTCAATGTGGCGGGCGTTGTCGAAAACGTCATCTCGCCATCTTCACTTTGGTAGTGCCAACTGTCTAGCGCCACAGTGTATTGAGTATTGCCATTCAACTGCGTGATACTGGTCATCGTCAATGGTAGATTTTCTTGATCAGCTATAACGGATGTTGCTGTTAAACTCAACAGGCCATGCTTAACTTCGCTATTGACTAAAACTTGGGTCGGTAAACCATCGGCAACAAACTGTTGTTTGAGCGTTTTATCTGCAATCTGATAGCGGGTTTGCACGGTTGATGAAAGGTAACCGCGCTTATAACTGACAATGTCCGCCTCGATTGAACCTGAAGAGATATTTGCAATACCGTTAGTGATCACCTTTTCACCGATTTGCCCGACAGCCAACGGCCAACATGCTGCTAAGACGATAGCACCACCAACCGCACCAATGATTTTTAACTGTTTCATAGCGTTCCATTCCTGAAGATTTTACCCAGTCTACCGTAAACAATTGAAAACCAAAACATGGAGTTAGGTCAGAGTATTGCTAAGATGTGATGAGAAATTCTAAAACCTAGCTCTCAAACCCACTGCGTAATACTTGCTACAGTAGTCAAAACAGCGATGACAGTAGAGGCTTGTGTGAACCATTACGCACTACTTTGTTTAGACAATAACCCAATCAGCACAGAACAGTTGCGAGCTGAGTTAGCTCCGTTCGCCGCTAAATTTGATCTTCATACAGCGGACACCATAGATGAAGCTGAGCAAGCCCTAGAATATTTGCACGAGCAGCAACAAACGATTGCATTGGTCATTGCCAGTCACCATGAGCAGTTTGATGGTGCGGATTTTTTGACTCAACTCGATAAATCAATCCACACGCGTTCAGCGCGGAAAGTGCTGATAAGCTGCGGACAAGATATTCAAGCCATTCTCACCGCCGTCAATGAGGGGCGATTAGATCACTGCCTCACTAAGCCACTACAAAATAACGTGCTCTATAAAACCGTCCAAAAAGAGCTCACGACCTACATCTTAGATCACGATAAAGACAACATTCTCAACTACAGCACAATACTTGATCAACAGCGCATCTTACGCGCGCACATCGATAATAAAATGCGCAGTTATCGAGATGGTTTTATCTCCGATTACCACAAGCTTTCTGATACAGAACTGGCTGAACAAGTAATTGGTGCTTTACACCAATTTTTTGAAAATGAAGATGAAACTCGCGCCTGCCGTACATACTCCACTAATCACTTTCTTACCAAAGAGGGAGAAGAGAACCGCTTTCTTTGGTTCATCACTGAAGGTGAAGTGGCCCTGTATAAAAAAGATGATTTAGGGCAACAAAGAGAAGTGGTTCGCCACAAAAAAGGCAACATTATCGGTGGTATGTCTTTTGTGACTGGTGAGAAATCTTTTTCTACTGCCGTCACCCTGACTAAAACCGATGTGATTAAACTAGACCGAGATGTGTTTGCAAAAGTCATGCATTCGGATACTCGGCTATTGCCCCTATTTACTAACTTGCTGCTCCGCCATTTTAACCGCCGCTTACAACGCAGTATTAACACTAAATTGCAACTACAAAAAACGCTCGAATCACTTGAGTCAGCTCATCAGCAATTAATCGAGCGGGAAAAAATGGCCATGCTCGGTCAGCTTGTTGCAGGCGTCGCTCATGAACTAAACAATCCTGTCGCCGCAATTTTACGTGGAACCGAAACATTGTCAGACAAGATTGAGCACTTAGTCCAAGAGACTGAACATAAAAATCTGCAACATAAAGGCAGCCAACTATTAAGGAATGCACTTTCAGCCAAACCTACTTCTACATCAGAAGAGCGGGCACGCGCTAAAGCCATAGAAAATGAAATTCATCATCGTTTGATCGCGAAAAAATTGGTCAAACTCAATCTAGATGATGATCTTGCGCTCCGACAATCGGCTAAGCACGATCCTGAGAAAACGTTAGAAACACTGGAACAATTAGAAAACTATTTCCTAACAGGTAGTACACTTCGTTCTATCAATGTTTGTGCACAACGCATCGCCGATATGGTACGAAGCCTTAAAGGGTATGCTCGCCCTGATGATGAAGCGCTGCACAAGGTCAATATTCATGAAGGTATTGAAGACACTCTGGTTATTTTCGAAAATCGTCTTAAGCGCCACAAAGTTGAGAAAGAGTATGCCGACTTACCTTTGATTACCTGTCAGCCGATTGCATTACAACAAGTATGGACAAACCTCATTTCCAACGCTATTGATGCCTTCCCAGCCAATGGCGTACTGCACATTGCAACCACATTAGCAAAACAGGGTAATCAATCTTTTGTAACCATCAGTTTCACGGATAATGGTTGTGGGATCCCGTACGAGCAGAAAGAGCGTATCTTCACATTAAATTACACGACGAAAAAAGAAGGTAACTTTGGGCTCGGTATTGGGCTTTCTGTCTGCCAACAAATAGTCCACCAGCATCAAGGTTGGATCGATGTTCAATCTGAACAGGATAAATACACGACAATGACGGTATGGCTGCCAGTTAGTCGATAACTTGTCGTGCTGATGATTAAGGAGAATATCATGAACAAATTTTTGATCTTATGCGTGGACGATGAACGTGAAGTATTGGACAGCGTCATACAAGACCTCGACGAATTTGAAGAGTTTTTTATCTTAGAAGCCGCAGAATCTGTTGCAGAGGCAAAAGAAGTGATTGCCGATCACCAAGCTCAAAATATCAAGCTGGCTTTAATTTTGTGCGATCACATTATGCCCGAACAAACAGGCATTAGTTTCTTAATTGAATTAAGCCACAATGAAGAGACGCAACATACACGCAAAGTACTACTAACAGGCCAAGCAGGGCTAGAAGACACCGTAGAAGCGGTGAATCATGCCAGCCTACATTTTTATGTAGCCAAACCTTGGGATGGGAACAAACTTCGCGATGTTATCAAAGATCAATTAACACAATATATGATTGAAAACGAATCAGATTTAATGCCTTGGGCCAGAGTCTTGGATGCCGAGAAAATCTTCAATGCGATCGCACAAAACCGCATCAGTTTTGGTGAATAAAATATCCTAACGAAGAAATGGCACTCTCTTTGCTTATTTTTTGCGAAGACAACAAAAGAATGACACTTTTTAATGGCGACAATGTCAATCTATGCACTAT
>NZ_NDIM01000365.1:0-4702 GCF_002241375.1 Vibrio sp. V19_P1S1T109
GGATATTGTGTCTAGAATTAATTGATAATCAGCACAAATAATTAATCAATGTGTGGAAATGCAATCGATTTTGAGTGAAATGTAAATAAAATGTAGCATTTGTGGTGGTGGAATGATAAGCCTCTCGTCGGGATGTCTCGCTCTCGCCATTAGACTGGTCAATGAGCGTTTAGTGCGATGATAAAAGAGGGTAAGCCAACATCGCTCACCCTCTTCTTTTTAATGGTGTGCCATACCACTCATCACTTTTTTTACTGGTGCAGTAATGGTTTGCTGCTCACCATTGGCAAAGGTCAGTTGTACGTCAATCTTTTCACCTTCAACCAATGGTTTCTTCAAATCAAAAAGCATGATGTGCAAGCCGCCCGGTTTGAGTTCGACGTGCCCTTTGGCCGGAATTTTAAATTCAGTGACTTGACGCATTTTCATCACATCTCCTTCGGTGATTACATCATGCAACTCAACTTTCCCTGCCACATCGGTGTTGGCCGATACAATGAAACGGTCCGTTTCACCTTTATTCATGATTTGAGAAAATACTGCGCTGGTGGTGGCGGTTGGTGCGGTAGCGCGTGCGTAAGGGTGATGTACCATTATATCTGTGTTCGCAAAAGCTAGTGGGCTAAAGGCAAGGCTTGCTAAAAAAAGAGCATTGAGCTTCATGTTATTTTCCTTGTGATGACGTCATTATTGTTTTGATGGCTTCAACAATGGGAGCCGGTGAAAGCGTGTGTGGAACTTTAGTGATTAATGTTCCATCTGGTTGTAAAAAGTAGAAGTAGGAGCTGTGATCTAATGTGTATTTCAGTTCAGATCCCTTTAATTCGGTTTTGCGGAAAATGACGCCATACTGATGCGCCAGTGGTGTTGTAATGTCTAAAGGAGCAGAAAGTCCCTCGATCATCGGGTGGAAATATTGGGCGTATTGATGAGAAGCATCGGCAGCGTCACGCTCTGGATCGAGAGAGATAAATAAAGGGCGCAGCTTTGCTTTGGTTACATCATCCAGTTGATTGAGTGCACCTGCTAACATAGCCAGAGATGTTGGGCAGATATCTGGGCAGCGTGTAAAGCCGAAGTAAACAACACGTATGCGTTCATCTTTAGTATCAAAAATAGAGATGGGTTGATTTGATTTGCCAAATAAAATTACTTCAGAAGATGAGCTATTACCGCCCTCTAAATCCATACTTTGCTGCGTATCAAAATAGGTTTTTATGCCAAAGCCTAATACAAACGCAACCACCAATGCCAGAGACCAATTTTTACTCATCTTTCCATCCTTATTGCCGGGAATACTTGGGTACGACCATCAGAGAGCTCGCCAATCCATGTCATTTTTTCAGTCGTGCAAACTGGGAGTACAATCTGTGCTGTGTAGAGCCCGTCTTCCTGCGGCGTCAGTACATATTTAGCGGTGCCCATCTCCATCTCTAGCCCATTGAGTGTGAGTGTGAGTTTACTTGCATTGGCTTGCGGCCATTCAACGGTCAGAGTGTTAGCCACCAAAGGTTGAGATTTATCGTGTGCCAATGTCATGACAACATCTCCTTGTCGACAAGGGGCACTCGACAATTGGCAATATCGATTAATGTCTGGAGAAGAGTGTGCTGAAGAGAGCCAATTAAAAATATCGCTGCTAAAGTAACCCGCTAGTAGGGCTAGAACAAAGACGCCGATTTTGATTGCGTTGTGCATGGGGACAATCCAAGCGGTTATAAAGCGCGAATATTATCACAGCTATCTTTTTTCAGTGGTGACGAATGGATAAAATGTGCAACAAATCAATATAGTAAAGGTGAGTCTCCCCACCTTTACTCATTCATGCTATGCGGTGTGATTTACACATCGTGATGTTTTGCATATTGCTCCAAGCCAAGCACGAGGGCAACAGCGCAAAGCATCAATAAAATGGCTACCAGCAGTTGCGAAGGCTGTGAAGTGATGGACTCAAATTCCAATGGAGAAAGGTTTCGCTGCAGTAAAGGAACGAGCTCACCGTGAGAATTGGTTCGCCAAGTGAGCGTTTCTTTCCAAGGCCAGATTTTGGGTAAGGTGCCGATCATTAATCCCGTAAGAAAAATTAAGGTCAAATCTCTAAATTGTTTGAGTAACCAAGACAATACGTGAGAAAAACTCAGTAAACCACCAATACATCCGAGTAAAAAGAGTGCCAAAATATCGGCTTGCATCTCTTTCACCGCGCCCAGTACCGGTGCGTACATACCAATCAGCAACAGGATAAAACTGCCAGAAATTCCCGGTAGAATCATGGCGCAGATGGCAATAGCACCGGCTAGAATTGTGTTCAGCGCTGTTGGTTCCATCTGCATTGGGTTAAGTACCGTAATACTGTAAGCAAACGCAATTCCCAGCAAAGCGAAGAGCAACCGAGAAAGTTTGAACTGCTCAATTTGTTTCACAATATGGAACACCGAAACCAGAATTAAACCGAAGAAGAATGACCAAATGGGAATAGGATGCGTGGCTAACAGCCAAGAAATGAGTTTAGCCAAAGAGAGGATACTGGTGAATATTCCCCCAAACAGTGCGAGCAAGAAGAAGCCATTAATATGTTGAAATGCGGCGGCTAACCCATCTCGTTTGACTATGCGCAATAAACTTGGATTAATCCTACGAATGCTTTCAAGCAAAGTGTCATAGATACCAGTGATGAATGCAATGGTTCCACCCGAAACACCCGGCACAACATCGGCGGCGCCCATGGCCATCCCTTTTAAAAACGTACTGAAATAGTTCATTGAATCTGCATGATTAAGTGTATGTGCCGGAAGTATATAATGAAATAACTAAGAAATGCTTGTACAAAAGATGAGTGAGTGGTGCTGGCTTAAGGTGAAAAAGCGCAGAAAGTTAGTTTGTTTTATAGCAACTGAGTGAGTATTGTTTTGCATTCGTTTCGCATAATGCAATTTGCGTAATGCGAAAAAGTACTACATTTTGATGAATTAATGCGATGCATAGCTAAAAAGCAGACCTTTTTTAGTTGGCATACTTCATGCATAATACTATTCGACCCTTCTTAAAGCCGAGGGTCACCTAGCCAACTGACGTTGTTAGTGAATGAATTTGTTCACACTATATATAAGCCAATCGCATCATTGCGGTTGGCTCTTTTTTTGTCTGTTAGGTATGATACGCCTCCTCGCTCGTCTAATGGGAGTTTTAAAATGACAATCAAAAGCCGTGAGCGAAGATGTTTTTCGAGCAAAACCAGTTAGGCCGTATGTTCGTAAAACCCATCAAATAAACATCGTATATCATTGAAAATAAACAATATCCATAAGGATGATCCGTATCGATCAATCGTATTTTTTTCGAGTTTATCAAGCTTTTCTTTGATGATCTCCAAACTCATTAAGGAAGATGAGTGAAGCAGTAATAAGAGGTTATATGCACCATTTAATTTCAATTGGGCCCCTTGAGTCTTTCTTAATCGCTATTAGCGTGCTTTTTTTAGGTCACTTTATTAACGCAAAACTGCCTATCTTGGAAAAATTCAACATTCCTGAGCCCATCGTCGGTGGCTTAATTGTCGCTTTCGCGATCACTCTTCTACATTTTTACGGCTTAGATTTAGAGTTCTCATTGCCGTTGCAGAATATTTTTATGCTGATGTTTTTCAGCACCGTAGGCCTTGCGGCCAATTACACTCAACTGGTTAAGGGTGGCGCAAAAGTCTTTCTTTTCCTCGCTGTTGCCTCGTTTTATATCATCATCCAAAATGGCGTCGGTGTATCGTTAGCGACGGCTCTTGGTCTTGACCCACTGATGGGGTTGATCGCCGGTTCTATTACCCTCTCGGGTGGACACGGTACGGGAGCGGCGTGGGCTCAAACATTCAACGACAATTATGGGCTTAGCAATACGCTAGAAATTGCCATGGCCTCAGCGACCTTTGGTTTGATCATTGGTGGGATTATCGGTAGCCCAGTTGCCCAAAAACTCATTAATAAAAACGGGTTTGAATCTGAGTATGGACGAGGAACCAAAACGCACGATAAGTTCCCAGAGCTGGTTACGTACAATGAATATGAAGAAGATAAAGTCACCGCAAAGAAAGTGATTGAGGGTTTGTTCATCCTTCTTATTTGTGTCACTGGTGCTAAATATTTAGAACAGTGGGTAAGTGCATTTGAAATCAAATGGTTGATGATCCCCGATTTTGTCTATGCGCTTTTCATCGGTGTGTTCATTACCAATATACTGGAATTGACGAAAGTTCATAAAATTGATGCTGAAACCGTTGACATCTTAGGCACCGTTTCTCTATCGCTATTTCTTGCAATGGCACTCATGAGTTTAAAGTTATGGAATATTTTTGACTTGGCTGTCCCATTTCTGGTGATTTTAGCGGTGCAATCGGTCGTGTTGGGTATTTTTGCTTATTTTGTGACATTTAAAGTCATGGGATCAAATTATGACGCTGCTGTGATCGCTGGTGGGCACTGCGGTTTTGGTCTTGGAGCAACCCCAACCGCTGTGATGAATATGGGCTCATTGGTGACACGATATGGGCCATCACCACAAGCGTTTATGGTAGTGCCTATCGTAGGTGCATTCTTTGTGGATATTGTGAATTTGGTTATCTTGCAGGGATATATTTCTTTTCTAGGTTAAAAACAATGCAGTTAAAAGCAATGTAAAAAGTAAAAACGCCCTGACTTAACTTGTTTAACAG
>NZ_NDIM01000148.1:0-4657 GCF_002241375.1 Vibrio sp. V19_P1S1T109
GTTATAAGAGCATTGATCACCGATTATTAATAGCCTAATGACTTAACGAAAACGCCAAATGATTAGCCATTGTATTTTTTAACTGACGCCATGCACTTCGTCCGCAAAACTCTGTTATTTATTCTAGACTTAACTCGGTATCTAATACTTTAGGATAGCATCGAGATCGAGTATGACTGAATTGGTAGGTAGACATTTAGAAGAGATGGCCAATATGCGAGCGTCACGCAAGCGTAGGGTCGTTGCCTTATGCTCATTTGTGTCTGTGCTACTTTTCGCCTTTTATGGCATTCTTCATTTTCTTGAACAGCAATATTACCTGAGCATTTTTAATTTATTATGCTTGATCGCCATTGCCTCTAATTACCTTTATTTTTACCATCACTCTGATAACACCTCCTATGCCGATTTATTCCTCAGTGCCATCTTGTTAACAAAAGGGGTCATATTACTACTATATGGACAGCATATGGTCGGCAATGTGCTGTGGTTGTTTCCAATTATTGCGGCGGTGATCTTCATTAATGACTTTCGTATAGGCTTAGTTTTTAGCTGCAGTTTCTTTATGCTGATTGGTGTCTCAGTACAACTCTCCGGAGCCGATATTCTTCCTCAATATCTCCCCATAGATCGGTTTTTTCTCAGTCTCATCGCACTCTGTTGCATGTGTCATATTTCCTCTTACTACTACAACAAAGCGGTTTGCTATATCCAGCATCTTTATCAAGAGGGAATTGAAGACCTTGCCTACACCGACCAACTGACTGGGCTCGCCAATCGTTGGAGTTTCGAAACTTGGGCACGTGAAAAGCTCTCCCAGCAGACTGATAAAAAGACCATCACCGCACTCGTCTTTCTAGACATTGATAATTTCAAATCCATTAATGACAGCTACGGACATGAGGTCGGGGATCGAGTCTTGCAATATTTCGCCAATCGTTTAAAAAACAACGTCCGAAATAAAGACCGGAAGACCGATAAACACGATTACTCCATCGCGAGATTTGCCGGAGATGAGTTCGTGCTACTACTTTACGATATCAAAACGGTTAAGGATTTGGATGGCGTTCTCAACCGGATTTGTTATCTGTTTGAGGATAAATACCAAGGCTCAGAAATGATCAATAACCTCACCGTCAGCATCGGCGCTGCTTTGTTTCCTTCCGATGCTGATAACTTGGCCGAGCTGACTCGGTGCGCAGACAAAGCGATGTACGCAGCAAAACACAACGGCAAAAATCAATATCAGTATTACCAACATATTTCACTTGACCATACTGACGCATCTACTGCAACCCATTCAGCAACAGTGACACCAATAAAGAAAGCTAGCGAGTCATATACATAATCCACAAACCTACTGCACATACCACCACCATCCATGCGGCGTAGCGTGCTGTATTAGGTTTATTTGGTTTAGGGTGAATCACTGGCCTCATTGCCGCACGCCTTGCTGCTTCAACAATGGAAACGTCTTTATCACTGAGCTGTTCAAGCGTATCGCGATTTTTCTGCGCTTGATTAGCCACCTTGGTAAATCGGTGCATCTGCTCAAGCGTAAAATCCTCTTTGGGATCATAATGCGGATTCTGATCTTCATGTTTGGGCAACATAGACATTGGGCATCCTCCTCGTGATCCAACCTACTTTAATTATAGCCCCCCTCAAGATATGTTCGAATTTCTCGACGAAGACCTTCAAAACACAGCGCTCTTCTTTATCAGCACCTTGTCTTAGACTGATGTTATACCGACAAGGAGAATCATTATGCTAACGCAACGTGAAATAAAACAGATAATCCCCGCACAACCCACTTCGGATGGAGATGGCGTAAAAATTAGCCGCGTTGCTGGCTTTAATAACGCTAATTTTTCACCATTTTTAATGCTCGATGAATTTAAATCTGATCAAAAAGCCGATTATATTGGCGGATTCCCTCCTCATCCACACCGAGGAATCGAAACTCTCACTTATATGCTAAATGGGCATTTCCAACATCAAGATCATATGGGTAATGTCGGTGAATTACGCTCTGGTGGTGCCCAATGGATGGCCGCAGGAAGAGGTGTTATTCATAGCGAGATGCCAATCATGACTGAAGGTCAGTTGCACGGTTTTCAGATTTGGATCAATCAGCCTGCTAGCCAAAAAATGGCGCCAGCGCAATACCACGACTTTCAACCCGAAACCATTACCGAATACCACTCCCAAGAGACTGGCCTGCTGAGAGTACTCGCGGGTGATGTCACTTGTGGCAACCAGATAGTAACAGGCCCATTAACAAAAACGGGCGTTAAATTGAGTGTGGCCGACTGGCAAGCCACACCGGGTAGCCAATTAGAGATCGTCACTCCGAATCACTTTAATGTCATGGCATTTACCTACAAAGGCAATGCACAGCTAGGCAGTAAAGTGTTGAAGCAAGGCGAGCTAGCGTTGCTCTCAAAAGGTGAGTTCTTAACATTAACAGCCAATGATACGAGCGGAGTATTGTTGCTAATGGGGCAACCCATTGATGAACCTGTCGTGCATTATGGGCCGTTTGTAATGAACTCATTTTCTGAGATAGAACAAGCAATTAAAGACTACAACTCAGGTGTGTTTGAACAGTATTAATCATAGGGTAACCATCCGGCTGATCTTAAGTGTCATTTTGGGGTTCTCAGAAAGTTTGCCTATACTCAAGTAGTAAATTTGACGAGAGGCACGAAATATGTGGGTATTGACTAGAAATATTCTCATTTCATTGGCAGCAGTGCTGCTCAGCTCAACGCTTTTTGCTAACACCCTTAAAGCTGATTTTAGGCATCGACCACCAGAAATGGTGATCAGTCCAGATGGTCAAAAAATCAGCGGCCCATTAAAGGAAATCCTTGAAGAAGCAGCAAAAAATATAGGCTTCGATATCGAGTGGCGAAACATTCCATTTCCTCGCAGCCTTGCTACTTTAGAAAATGGTACTGTTGACATTGTTCCACGTGTCATACGAACAGCAGACAGAGAAGCATTTGTTCGCTTTATCGGTCCTATAAGTGAGCAAACACGGAATATTGTTTTTGTCACTCGCAGTGATGGGCCAGCAATCAACAATTATCAAGATTTACGAGAGCTAAATGTCGGTGTGAAAAGAGGTACCGCTTATTTCGAAGCGTTTGATCAAGACAAAGAGATAAATAGAACGGTTGTTAATGATGACTTCAACCTAGCAAGAATGCTAGAGGCAAAGAGAATAGATACCGTTATCGTATTGGATTTACCTGCGCTAGAAGTGGAATTAAAAACAATCAATTTTAGTAACTACCAAGTAGCAACCTACTACTATCCAAACACTATCGGCAACTATTACGGTATGCCTAAAAGCCATCCACAAGCGGATGCATTACAAAACGCTCTGTCTGAAATGGTAAAAAGTGGAAGGATCGAAGCTATCTATGCAAAATTTGGCTTAACAGCTCAATAAGAAATAGGGCTTTTAAGCCCTATTTCAACTACAAATATTCGCACAAATAAGCTGTTGCTTCGGCAACTTTCAAATCAAAGGACGAATTCTCAGCGACTTCAAAAGATTCATTCGCTTTAAATGTAGACCAATGTTCATCCCCTAAACGCTTTATCGTTAACGAACCTTTGATGACTGTCATACGCTCAGGAGCGGCCGTGCCAAAGGTGTATTCGCCAGGAGCCATTACGCCCACCGAACTGTCACCACTTTGGTGAGCAAAACCTAAAGATTTAACAGCCCCGTCGAAGTATGTGTTTTCTTTGATCATTTCTCTTCCTTGTAAAATAAACCACCAAAATATGGTGAATAACACGTTTGTAAGCCGTTTTATCTGAAATCATAAAAATACACAAGTGGCAATTGGAGTTAAACAAATAGTGAAACGCGACCTATACTGATCGGTAAGTCAACAAAATTCATGATGCAATGTTCATCTTGTCATCCATTAGTACTGGTTTTGGAAAAAAGATCATATTTTCCAGTGTGACATTTGCTAAACCACACGACATATTCCACTCTCTAACCTTGTTTTAATTGGTTAGCCTTACCGGTACTAGTCGCTGATTGCTTACGTTATGGAGTGGGAATGGCAGTTAAGGGTTTCACGCATGCAAATAAAGCCTCTTCAGGTCACCCTATGAAAAAAAAGTGGGTATTAAAAAGTCTTTTTGGGATAGTGCTGTTCACTATCGCAGCTAGTTTTGCCACTTTACTTTTAGTGAGCTATCAAGAGTATACAAGCCCCAAAAATGTCTATGGTTCATGGATCGAAATCGGTACACCCAGTTATAGCACTGAGGTTCTAACTCTCAATTCAAATGGCGTGTTTCGAAATAATCGCTTAGTCAGCACTCAGTTTGAATATGATGGGGATAAAATTGTGATTAACACTGGTAGTGGCGTGACCATTTACCAACTTGCTGGGACAACAAACTCCCCTCAACTCAAGCGTATTGAACCTGTCATGCCTTTACAACGCTTTATCAAACAAGGCTATGAAAGCACGGTAGAAAACGATGAAAACGGCGACCCAAGCAAAAATCGTCGTTCAGCATTATCTGAGCATTTTGCACAACCATAGCGCTTAAAGTGACGCGATCAGAGCTGAGTCTAAGCCTAAATAGAAAAGCCCCCAAATCGGGAGCTCTGTTGATT
>NZ_NDIM01000104.1:0-4648 GCF_002241375.1 Vibrio sp. V19_P1S1T109
CCCCTAATCCACAAGGCTTTAAAAATATGTCTAAATTTGTATTTCCAATTATTATTTTTTTACTGGCTGGCTTTTTTATCTATCGTACGTGGAATAACCACAAAATTGCCGATGAAAATTTTGCTAAAGGCCAAGCGTTTTTGGCTGAAAATACTCAGCAAGATGGCGTGATAACAACCGAAAGTGGCCTACAATATCTCGTACTCCAACAAGGTACTGGCACCGTTCATCCGAAAGCCAACAGTCGTGTAAAAGTGCATTATCACGGTACTTTACTTGACGGTTCGGTGTTTGATAGCTCGGTTGAACGTAACGACCCGATTGTGTTTGGTTTGAAGCAGGTGATTCAAGGCTGGCAGGAAGGCCTACAACTGATGGTGGAAGGACAAAAAATGCGCCTGTTCATACCCAGTAATTTAGGTTATGGCAAAAGTGGCAGCGGCCCTATCCCACCGGCATCCGTACTAATTTTTGATGTGGAATTAATTGAAATCCAGTAAAGCGGTGTTGAGCCGCATTACGCGGCTCTATTCTTGAGAAGGGACTGGATAAAACACCAGTTTTCCTTCTTCTACCATCACACAATCCATTCCTCCAGCGTGAGCGGCTTGTTTACCCAAATGAGTATCTTCAAACACCACACAATGCTTAGGTTCGAGATCTAATAAAAAGGCTGCACGCAAAAATGTATCTGGATTCGGTTTATGGTTTTCAACATCAGACGCCGTTACTACAGCATCAAAGCGATTTAATAGCCCAGACTTTTTAAGCAATGCGAGTGCACTTTGCCTTTGGCTTCCAGTCCCAATCGCAAGCTTCTTTTTACCATAAAACTGCTCAACAACTTCATGAGTACAAGAAATTACCTCGCCACTATTTTCGATAGAAGAAAATGCCGCCATTTTAAATTGAGCGACCAGCTCTGGCACCAATTTGAGATCGTGCAGCTTATTGATTTGTGAAACGATTTTAGCGCTAGGCATGCCACCTAAACTGTGCAACCACTGTTCTGAGAATGGGAAACGAAAATGTTGCGCTGTTTTTGACCAAGCCTCTAAATGCGCTGGCATGGTGTCAAGCAACGTACCATCCATATCAAAAATAAGTCCTTGGTAATTTTCTAATTCAATCATGTTTACAGAGCGCCTCTAACAAATTCTATGGGAATCAACAAAATAAAAGTTCCAATATTGTGTCACGATAATGAATGTAATTTATATTTTTGCGTTCATTGATATACGCTTCATTTAATCCTAACATTCTAATTAAACATACTAATAATTACATTTTCATCAATTATTGTCATTTTACTTAGGTGTATAATCTCATGAGTATCAAACAAAAATTATATTCACTGGGTGCTATTGCGGTTATCGGGGTTCTGGTAATGTTAGCCACTACCACACATTTTTCCCAAACCACCGAAACGCTCAATCAAGCCATTAACTTAGTCGATAAACTTGAAATTAGACTGCTCAATTTGCGGCGCAATGAGAAAGATTTTCTTCTGCGAAGCGACGTGAAATACCTTGAAACCTTTAAAAAAAACAGCACTCTTTTTTTAGATCTGGAACAGCAACTTTCCCTCATCCTGTTAGATCGAGATCTCCCCTCTAGTAGCCAACTCCGACAAGACCTTTTGGCTTATAAACAAGGTTTTGAAAAATTGGTGCAAGCTTATAGCCTATACGGATTAAATGAAAAATCCGGCCTTTTAGCCACTTATTTACAAGCATTGGAAACCATAAAACCTAATGCTGATGATGCATTACTTTTAGAGCTAATGGCGTTTAATCAAAGCGTGCAGGTTGGAGAGCTGCAAAACAGCACAGTGACCAACCGTTTTCCAGCATTAGCACAGGCCGCCGAACAGCTTGTCGATCAGAAAAAAGTGATTGGTTTGAAATATAATCAAGGGCTACTTGGTGAAGTACGTAATCTTTCTCATAATGTTGAACAACAGTTTGTCACCTTTTCTAAAGTGTTAAATAAAGAGATTACAAGTATTGAGCAAGAACTTAACTATGTGAAGCAAGGGCTCAGTGCGTTAGTGATCGTGCTAATCCTTGGATTTATTCTCCAAATAGCGCGCTCCATTAACGTGCAAGTGAGTAAGTTGTTGTCAGTGATGCGAATGATTTCAAACAGCAACAACATCAGTTTGCGTGTTGAACTGACTGGCCGCAACGAGCTGGTATCGATCGCAACTTATTTTAATACCTTACTCGATAAGTTCGAAACTCTTATCGCTGGCTCTCAAACAAAGTCTCACCAGCTATCGAACAGTACATCAAGTATGCATAACGAATTAGAAGATGTGATTGAACAGTTTCACGTTCAGGCTGACCACACCACGACAATGGCAACGGCCGTTCAAGAAATGGTGTCCACCATCAGCGAAATTTCAGAAAGTACTAGTGTAGCGGTAGAAGGTGTACACAAAGCCGCGCACAATGCTCAGCAAGGGCGTTTGGTGGTGGAATCAACGGTAAAAAATGTCGATGAACTCTCACGAACATTGGAAAAAAGTCAAATCTCCATCGCCTCATTGAACAAGCATGTCGAACAAATTGGCGGTGCTGTTAACATCATTCAAGGTATCGCAGAGCAGACCAATTTACTGGCATTAAATGCCGCGATTGAAGCCGCTCGCGCCGGAGAACAAGGCAGAGGCTTTGCTGTGGTCGCCGATGAAGTCCGCGCACTTGCCAGCCGCACGCATCAGTCAACGGAAGAGATCACCAATGTCGTTTCTGCAATTCAAAGCCAAATGAGCACCGTTGTCACTGATATTGCACAATGCAACACTCAAGGCCATGCGACGCTAACGGCTTCAGGAGAACTGGATAATAGTTTACGTCAGATTCTCTCTGACATGGAAATGATACAAAGTAACTCTGAGCGAATCGCCTCTGCAATTGAAGAACAAGGCATTGTGATGAACCAAGTCAGTGAATCGATCACCGAACTTAACTCTATCTCTGATAATAATATGCACTCAGCCAAACAGTGTTTGATTGAAGTCGATATCGTTTCCAAACAAGCAAACGACATGGACAACGCGGTCGCCGAATTCCAGACTCAGAAATCCGTCAGTTAGCCAATGTATAGAGATAAAATATAGCGAGAGTTAGTGAAAAGGGTC
This sequence comes from Vibrio sp. V19_P1S1T109, assembly GCF_002241375.1. Classification (NCBI taxonomy): domain Bacteria; kingdom Pseudomonadati; phylum Pseudomonadota; class Gammaproteobacteria; order Vibrionales; family Vibrionaceae; genus Vibrio; species Vibrio sp. V19_P1S1T109. The sequence goes on from NZ_NDIM01000104.1 coordinate 3,146, forward strand.
TAGAGTTAGACCCTTTAATTCATGTTTGCTTAAAGCATAACAAGATGTGGATTACTTTTGTATTCCTTCAACATAGAGTTCCATATCGACATAGCTTGAAGCGCCCATTACTGCAATATTGAAATCCGCGAGTTCGATACGTGTTGTCCCCGAAAAACCAGCGCGTTGGCCACCCCATGGGTCTTTACCTGCGCCAATAAATTCTGCATCAATAGTAATGGGTTTGGTTTGACCATGCAGAGTAAGATCACCGAGCACTTCTAGTTTACCATTCCCTTTATCAACCACTTGAGTACTGGTAAACGTTGCTTGTGAATATTTTGATGCATCAATGAAATCAGCACTACGAATATGTTTATCACGTTCAGCATGGTTACTGTCCAGGCTGCGAGTATCCACATTAACTTTCACTTTTGAGCTTGCAAGGTCGTTAGGATCGTAGGAAAACTCACCATCAAACTTGTTAAAGCGGCCCTTGGTAAAGCTATAACCAAGATGGCTGACTTTAAAGTTAATTGAAGCATGCGCACCTTTGGTATCTATAACATAGTCAGCAGCGTTTGCACCTAGCGGCATGAGTGTTGCGAAAGCCAATCCAGTAGCAAGTAACGTTTTCTTCATTTAGAAGCTCCTATCATTTTTCGTAGCGTATCGTCTTTATCAATAAAATGGTGCTTGAGTGCGGCAACAGCGTGCACGCCTGCTAAAATAATCAGCGTCCAAGCTGCGTAAAAGTGAACCGTACCAGAGAGATCGGCTTGTCCTTCAAACAACAAGCCCATACTTGGTACAGTAAACCAATTGAAAACATCAATCCCTCGGCCATCTTCTGTTGAGATCAAATAGCCTGATACAAACAGCGTCATCAATAATAAATACATTAATCCGTGCGCCGCTTTAGCCGCAATGCGCTCATAGTGGCCGCCACCAATGGCAGGAGAGACACTCACCAACTTCCATAGTATGCGGAACAGGGTGACCGCGAGCAGCAACAAACCGACAGATTTATGCCAATGTGGCGCGGTGTTATACCATTGACTGTAATAGGTTAACTCAACCATCCAGATCCCAGCACCAAACATACCGATGATAACGAGTGCGGATAACCAATGGATAAGACGCGTGACTAAGTTGTAATTTTTAACTTCAGTTGTCATAAATTTTCTAAACCAGCAAGTGAAACAGCAACAAAGTGAATTGAATCTATATTCTAGCCTAAATTATTAACACAGTATTTACCATACTTTACATTGTGGACATACTTTAGTACTGATTGAGTTATTCGAAAAAACTGAAGGAACTTATTGTGGATATAGATAACCACGACTTAGGCTCAAACAACTTGAAACAACGGTAGCTTCAAATCATAAGGGTTTAACACCTGTAGAATGCTCGTATTAGAAGAATAGTGTGAAAGATCAAGAACTCGCCATTTGCTGCTCGTGCTTGTTGATAACTGTGGTAATCTTGCTTGGCTTTATTAAAGGAGAACAACGAGTTGCT
>NZ_NDIM01000145.1:0-4530 GCF_002241375.1 Vibrio sp. V19_P1S1T109
ATCTTAACTGCTTGCCTCTTTGTATGATTGCTTGATCAATATTAATATCAAATTTAATTGAACCAGTAACCGACACTTTTTCCTTGGCAAGACCAAGTCGTATAAATCGCTGTGCATCATCTGGATATTGGCAAAGTACACGCGTTAAGTTAGATGCTAGTAAATTAAAAACCGGCTGAAATTTAGCATACCGTCGACATGAGCGTTCAGATAAGCGAGCATTAATAACAGTAATAGGAATAACTGCTTTTGAAACCGTATGTAATGTGTTTGGCCATAACTCTGTTTCCATGATCAGCATTTGGCTTGGCTTTATCCGTTTTATAAAACCACGAACGGCAAAAGAAAAGTCAAAGGGCATGTATCTATGCTCGGCAAGCTCTTTTAATTTAGCCGCTTGTTCTGCACCGGTGGGGGTTGTGGTGGTAATAACAATCGGCTGATCAGGATATTGTGATTTGAGTTCTTTTATCAGCGGAGAAACTGAAAGCGTTTCTCCAACCGATACTGCGTGGATCCAAATAGGGGATTGATTAGTTTTAAACGGTGGTGTGAAGCCAAAATGCTCTTTCCAGCGAGCACCAACACACGGCTTGCCCGGCCGCTTTTTGTACAAGCCCCACATTAAAAAAGGAGAAGCTACACAGAGAAGTAAGGTATAGAGAGCACGAATCACCACTCTACTGTTCCTTTTTCTTTACCAAATCATCCGGATTAATGTGAGTCCATTTCGAACGAGGGCGATCTATATATTGAAAATGTTCATTGGTAAAACTACCTTGAATACAAACGTATTTTCTATCTTTTGTGCAAAGATCTTCTCTGCCTTTAAGTAATTCATCAAATACGCCAGGCCCGGTTGAATAATAAACGCCCATTTTAGGGTCGTAGTTCTCAATGTTATGCAGTACTTTTTCAATCGCTTGGCTGAGGTCGTGATTATTGGGTGCTGAGGCGATAAAGTAGTTGGTAAAACGAGTATTGTTGTCAATCTTTATGTAAACCGCTTGTTGCTCATCGCCAATCAGTTTATCGAGAGACCATACCAAAGTTGCGTCAATGTCCATATAGACGCCCCCTTCGTTATTGAGTACTACTAAACGCCATAAATCGGCTTGAGCAGCGCCGTTGGTTAGCCGCATGTAAGCATCATAGATTTCAGTTGATGCGTGGGTTCGTAAATACTCACCACGGGCTTCGGTACTTACATAGCGATAGTCACAATTGAGCGACATTAATCGATTAAATAAGTAGTTAATATAAACGGGTAGGGAGGCTTGATCGGTAAAGTTGGTTTGCCAAATTGTACGTGGAATAGCACTGCGATTAGAACGAGTCCATTTTGCTGGTGAATAGGCAGGAATGGTAAAACGCAATTTTGGAAACACCCAATGAAATGGATAAGCGAGCATTTTAAAAATATTCCCGGTCAAGCGGATTAATCGGTTTGCGATTAATACAGTTACTTGGCTCATATTGATTGATCCTATCTGTTTTTTTCGGTTATCGAGCGCTGTTTCAACGTGGCAGTAATCGCTGCAGTAATTTGCTCAGTAGAAGGCTTTTCACCATTGGCATTCATCACGATCGTATGTGCTTCATACAATGGTGTATAACGAAAAGGGACGGTAGCGTAAAAAATACCAACAGTTGGTGTGTGGGTCGATATGGCCACATTGCGTATGCCTGTGTCTGGAGCAATCACTAATGTTGCTTTCGCAATAAACGTGACTAATTCATCTAAAGGTAAACATGGCTGAATCGTTAATTTTCCAGCCTCTGCAAGATCTTGTAGATACTCACCTTTTTCAAACTCATTTTTTCCCTCAAGGAAGACATGTTTTACATTGGGTTGCTGCTCAATAGTTTGCTCGATGACAGCACGCATTTCAGGCTTAGATAAGATTTTTCTCAGCTGCGAAGCTCCACTGAAATAGACAAGGTAAGGTGTCTCAAAATCACAAAGTTGCCTGTTGTCTGGGTAGGCAAAATCGAGAGGATAGCTTGGGCTGTGGCCAAGGATTTTAAGCATATCGAGCATGCATTCTACTTCTGGTTGAAAGTCAGAGCGAAATACTGCCAAGTTATACAAGGTGCCACATAAAAATGGCGTGTAAGGAAAGCCAACTTTGAGTTTTGCTTTAGTCAGTAATGTCATCCAGTAAGAGCGATTTGTCCCAGCGACATCAAATATAATATCTTGCTCTTCCAGTTGACTGTAGTCTTGCCATTTTTGCTTGAGTGATAAGTGTTTTGAATCCTCACGGCTTTTCATTACCACTGTTTTATCCGCTAACTCTACTGGTGTTCCATAGAGGTAGTTTGAAACGGTGACTAATGTTATTTCTGCATGAGGGAAGAACTTCCGAGCTTCAATCAAAAAGGGGCGCACAATGACTTGATCACCGAGCGCAGCATGGCGAATGACGGCAATTTTCTTGATCGCTAAAGGATTAAAATAACCATTCAAGTATTGGCGCGCGGCCTTCGAGGCATAAGCCCCTTTTTCAAACCAGAGGTGTTTCATGAATCTTTTCCAATAAATCTATCTAAAGCTTGAATAACTTGCACCGGTTGCAGTTGATTTAGGCAATTTAAGTGCCCTAATGGGCAGGTTCGCTTAAAGCATGGGCGGCATTCAATATCGGTATACACCATTTCTAAGCGCTCAGTTAGCGGTGGCGTGTATTGTGGTGAGCTTGATCCATAAATTGCGACGATATTACAATCTACGGCGGCGGAGACATGCATTAATCCTGAATCATTACTGATGACGGTATGGCAAGCCGCCAACAGATCCACAGCTTCAACAAGTGAGGTTTGTCCAGCTAGATTAAAGGCATATTTTTGTTGTTCGGTGCTAAGTGCTGAACGAATGAGGTCACATACTTTGCTATCCTTGGTTGAGCCAAAAAGCCAGATTTGATAGCCGCTTTCAATAGCGTGTTGTGCAACTTGAGCATAATAGTGGTCAGGCCATCTTTTAGCCGGACCAAACTCAGCCCCTGGGCATAAACCGACAATTGGTTTGGTTGTCGATAAGCCTAATCTTGAAATGGCATATTGCTGAGCTTTGCTATCAACTAATAAAGAAGGGTGAGGGCAGTTTTCTAGCTGTACCTCATCGAGCATGCTTTCTTTTGAATAAGCAAGAGCCACATAGCGTTCAACCATATACTGGAACACTTTACGGTTAGGGCGAAGATCAGTAAGTAAGCCGTAGCGAAACTCACCCTTCCAGCCAGTACGAGAAGGAATACCCGCAAATAGCGGTATGAGTGCTGATTTTGCCGAATTTGGTAAGACATAGGCATGAGTGTAATTGTTGCGTTTTAGCTCTTGTGCGAGCGCCCATCGACCTACAAGATTAAAAGCGCCGTGCCCAATCGACATTTCAATCGCGCAATTAACTTCTGGCATGCGTTCCAAAATAGGTTTGCACCAAGCGGGGGCTAGAACGTCAATTTGTGCATCAGGGTGCTGTTGATTAAGGCGTTGATATAAACTTTGTGACATCACCATATCGCCTACCCATGAAGGACCCACAATCAGTAACTTCATTTTTCACCGTCATTCTTATTTTACGGCCATTCTAGCACAGCGTTCGTTTGATAAAACTCAATTTCTGTTAACAAATGCATTCAAATGCTAGGCAAGATATGCTCTAATCCGCCTCAATCTGAGAATAAGTATTGTGCAGCATATTGGCGAGCATATTATAGAAATTCGAGTTTTTGTGATGAAAATCTACGTTATTAGCCTTAAAAACAGCCTAGAAAGACGAGCATCCATTGAGCAACAAATGGCTAATTACGGCCTGGATTTTGAGTTCTTTGATGCGATTGATGGTCGAGTTGTTCCTCCACACCCTTTATTTGCCAATTATGACTATACCAAGCGGTTATGGTTTACCAGTGGTAAAATGCCTTCAAAAGGGGAGATGGGCTGCTACGCGAGCCATTATCTACTCTGGCAAAAGAGTGTTGAGTTGAATGAGCCGATCATTGTTTTAGAGGATGATGCTGAGCTATTACCCGGCTTTATACATTTTATTGATCTAATCAAAATTAAAACCCAAGAATATGGCTTTTTGAGATTGGAGGAAGCTTGTGATCGCAGTGAACTGTTCTTGAAGGAACAGGAAAATAACTATGACATCTATTTTCTAAGTAATAATTTTGGTGGCGCTAGAGCTTATGCACTTTCTCCTGATGCAGCAACGAAATTACTTAAGTCTTCACAGTGCTGGTCGATGCCTGTTGATAACTATATGGGGTCACTATATTTGCATCAGATGCCTTCATTCTTATTCCTACCAAGTGTGGTTGCAAATCCTCAATACTTTGACACAACGTTTCAAAACGAACAGCAACCCAAGGCTCCATTGTACAGAAAACCCACTCGTGAATTGTACTCACTGTACCGCAAAGTAAAAATGGCTTTAGCAAATAATGCTTATAAAAAACAAAAAAATTAATCATATAGAAAAGTTATTTTTATTATCACCATTATTGGTTGTTCTAATGGCGA
>NZ_NDIM01000045.1:0-4515 GCF_002241375.1 Vibrio sp. V19_P1S1T109
CTTCATATATTGACCCAATAAGAACTAGAAATGTGATGTTCATCGTGTGAACGCATGGTCAAGTGGCTGAAAGTAAGGAGTGTTTTTATGGCGAAAGAGGAAAGCTTATTTCGTTTAGAAAGGGTAAAAAGGTTTAATTTTTCAGTGTGGACGGTATTAACCGGAACATTGATTGCTCGTACCAGTTTTTTCATGGCATGGCCATTTTTGATCGTGTTCCTTTACCAAGATTATGGTGCATCGCCGATTGAAGTGGGTGGAATGTTGGCGACCTCTGCTGTTGTAGGAGCAATTACTGGGCTGTATTCAGGGTATCTTTCCGACAAATTTGGTCGCAAGTGGGTGATGGTTCTTGGCAGTGTGATGGCTGCATTTGCCTACAGTGGCATTGGTGTGGCTGATCAAATCTGGCAATTTTACGTGCTTATTGTCCTTACCGGTTTAATGCGACCAATGATTGAAGCGCCGGGCAAAGCGGTGATTGGTGATAACTTGCCGAATTTGAAAGATCGCGAGCTGGCGCTCAACATCCGCTATTTCCTACTCAATCTAGGTGGTGCCATTGGGCCACTGCTTGGGATTACGTTTGGGCTTTCTCACCCACAAACTCTCTTTTTCTTTACCGGCGGCACGTATTTATTGTTTGGCTTTTGGCTGCTGCTCGGTATTGAACGTAAAGGGCGCTACACCAAGCCCGATCGCTCTGGTTTGCCTAATTTTTCTTCGACGCTAAGAGTGATCAGTAAAGATAATATTTTTGTGAAGTTGATGGTGGCGAACTTCATCATGATGTTCATCTATGGGCAGGTAGAATCGTCTATTCCACAAGTGATTGTACGCACCAGTGCCGCCGATGCAGCGCAAATTGTCGCAGGGTTAGTGCTGGTAAATACCATGACCATTATCATCTTCCAGTTCCCAATGTTGAAGTGGTTGGAAAACGTCCCGCTGTTTGTACGAACTCGGATCGGCATGTTATTGATGGGGCTTGCGCAACTCGGCTTTCTGTTTACCCCTGCAGATTTACCGATTGGTTGGGCGCTTGCTTGCTTTGTTTTGAGTATGGGCGAAGTCATTGCTTTTCCAACCTTAAACGTACAAATAGACCGTATGGCTCCCGCCCATTTGCGTGGTTCTTACTTTGGTGCCGCCGCGCTTTACTCATTAGGTTTTGCGATTGCTCCACTGGTTGGGGGGGCGGTGATTGGATACCTCAATTCAAACTGGCTGTTTGGCCTTTGCTTTGTGCTGTGCTTAGTGATGATTTGGCTTTATTGGGTCGCAGAGCATCAGCCCGATACGGTCGAGCGTGAACCCATTACTCAAGCTTAATTTGCTCTTTTTGTAAGGCTCTCATCGAGAGCCTTAACATCGCTATTTTTTTATCGCTACGCCAACTTCCAACTTATCTAGCCATTCCAAAAATCGTTGAACATCATCGCCCCGAAAAATAGCGCCATGTTGCGGACACATCATCTCAATATCCAGCTGGCTGACTCGCTCAATCCAATCACTTTTGGCGCGGTTAGATGGCATCCAACGTTGATGAAAATAAGTCATTTTTGGAATATGGCTTTGAAAATCTTCTACAAAAAAAGAGGCGTTAGGGCTGTCGAGCGCGGCACCAATATCGCCAGACATCAATATTTTTGCATCAGGGTCGTAAACCGAAAAGTTACCAGAAGAGTGCATGTAATGCGCTGGGATAAAGTGCAGGTCATGGCCTGATAAGGACACTTTTCCACCTTCATCTTTGATGGGGGAGAATTGAATTGACTCCATACCAAAATGGCGGATAAACCCTTCCCACAACCAAGGTGAATGTAATGTTGCACTGGGCAGTGCTTTATCCCATAAACCGAGGGAAGAGATGATGTCTGGATCTTGGTGAGAGGCAAAAAGATGCTTGATATGTTCAATCGGCACTTCTTTCACGACGCAACCGAGCATCGCCGAAAACAGTTCAATGCCACCGGGATCTAGCAATATCGCTTGATCACGATTGACTATCATATATTGGTTGGTATCAATGATTTTTTCTGGTTTGTTTGGATCGCGAGCAAACATCACCCAGCGATGATGGCCGCGTTCAAATAGTATTTTTGATTGCATAGTTCACCTGAGAAAAGAGAGAGAATGTTTTGAGCGATAGCATGACGTGAGCTTGAATTTCTTTTGCCAGTTCAGCGACGTTATTCGCAATGCTTTGCAGTTGGGCTTGATATCGCTCATCTGCTTGAGAGGCTTCCACGCTCAGCATGATCGAGATGATTTGTGCAATGCGCAGGTTGTCGTACAAGGTTTGCAATAACTCGTGCAGGTTTTGAGCTTCAGAGTAGAAACTGTGACTGAGTTTGCTATATTCCTCTTGGTTCTGATGATGTACGACATCCAAACTGTGTAAATGCCGAGCGTTATGCGCTTGTATATACACATTTTCAAAACGTTCAAGCGCAGCGCGTGCACGAGTCCTTGCGGTTGCGAGTTGGCTAATACGCTGCGCTTTTAAGTTGATGGTGTGCGACGCCTCTAGCGTGACGCGGACTAAATCATCAATCGAATCAGTAATTGGCCGAAAACCTGCGGCACTTTCGCCCGCACGCAGAGCCAGAGCTCTGGCATTGCTGGCGACAAGCAGTAATTTTTTTGCAATGAGTACGCTTTGGTTTAGCTCTGCTGCCACTTCCGCCGCAATTACGAAAACCGGTTTGTTGTCCATAGTTATCGAAAATATTCATCAACTTAACGTGTGTTAACTATAGACCAAATTCATATTTTTGAGACTAGATTGCTCGTTTGGGCTCTGTGTTACCCAAACTCAATGGTTTTTCTGCTGCTCAACTTGCCGAAGTGCACGTTGGTACATCGCCCACGCGGCAAGGCCTGCGAGGATATTACCGACCAACGCCCCGATAAACAGGCCATGCAGCGCCGCTATTTGAGCGCCAACCCATAAACAGGGTAAGAAGAACACAAACAGGCGCAGCGCGGAAATGGTTAAGGCGGTGTATGATTTCGCCAACGCATTAGAAACCGATACCATTAACATGCAGATACCAAGCGGCCCTAAACTGATTGGCACGATCATTAAGTGCCAGTGCAAAATGGATTCGACACTTTGTTCGCTGGTCATCAGCGCGGCAAGGTGGCCGGATAATAGATAGGTCACCACGGCGATGATGAGCTGAAACCCAAGAATAAATTGGCACGCAATACGAACCAATTTTCGAATGTCTTGCAATTGGCCTGCGCCAAGCAAACGGCCTACCATCGGTGGCATCGACATAGTTAATGCCAATATTGCGACCATCGCAAAAAACTCAAAACGAGATCCTAATGCCCAGGCCGCGACAGCTGCTGTACCGAAACTGGCCAATAGTTTGGTTGCCAGCATCGAAGAAAGCGGTGGAAGAAGTTGGCTTATCATGGCCGGCCCCATGATATGGCTGATAGAGCGAATACTTTTCCCCACATCCAAATCTGACCAATCAAACAGCATCCAGTGCCTTTTTGACACCTTGGGTGCAACCACGAACACGCCAATCCCAAAGGCTAAAATGGTCGCCAGCGCCGCGCCTTCAATACCCAAATCAAAAGTGAAGATAAAAATAGGGTCTAAAATCAGGTTTAAAATGCTGGTGACCATCATCATAGTACCCGGCAACATGGTATTGCCATTGGCTCGACACAGGCTGTATAAAAAGTACAGCACCGCGCCCACCCAAGCACTAATTAACCAATAAATCCAGTAGCTGTCGACGATCTGATACACAGATTCAGGAGCGCTGAGTAGCGCTAAGATGGGGTGACGCAGTAAATAGATAATGACTGAAAACAGAGCAACCCCAATACTGCCGATAGCGACAACCAACCCCCCAAGCTGCTTCGCGTAGCGAATTTGGTTTGCACCCAGTGCGCGAGCAATCACCGCTGTGGTCGCGATGCCAAGCCCAACCTGAAGGCCGATGATGATCATCTGAATGGGTAATGTAAACCCTTGCGCGGCAAGGGGTAACACGCCAAGTTGGCCGATAAACGCACTATCAACCAGTTGGAAGCTCATAAGGGACAGCACACCAAACATCATCGGCCAAGTCATTTGCAAGAGTTGGCGTGTGAGTGAAGGTGGAGATAACGGGGTGGTGTTTGACATTGCTCGGCTCAACTATATGGGTAGAGGTTTTAATATGTGGCCTCTGCGGTGAAAAACAAGCTCAGAATGGTTTGTACGTTATGTGCGTTGAGTATGTTAACAGCTATACATGAAGAGAGCGACGCCCATCCCCATCGAGTTGTTCCGTGCAATGACATGAAAATCATCATATTGATGAAATATTTCATAAAAACCTAGCCATTTGGTGAATTCTTGAGCGTTAATCTCGTGATGAACTCGTCCTATTTCTATGAAATGAAACCGATTTCATTTCTGTTTTGTGAATCAATTTTCGTTTAATGTATTGATGGTGTTAATAAAAAATAACAATAACGGTCTTCCTCAGTTTCATCGCCAAAAGC
>NZ_NDIM01000319.1:0-2104 GCF_002241375.1 Vibrio sp. V19_P1S1T109
GTGTTTACGGTGTGTTTTTTGAGTTCGGCTATGCGTTGTCAACCCCTTAGCCGGGCGTTATGCAACTCAGGTAAATTTAGGGGTTCAATCTTTTGAGGTTTCTCCGGCCATTCGTTTTGTGTTGTCGGCAAATGAGCATTTTTACCCTAAAATTCGTAGTTTACTCAAGCCGTAAAACAGGCAAGGTTCTTTGTTTGCCTCAATGAGTTTTGGTGCTGGTTTGTTGTGAATTTAGCGGGCGCAAAGTGTGGAAAGGGCAAGTTAATCGAGCATTTTGGACTTGCTGAAGTTTTCGCTCGTTGAGTTTGCCTGATCCAAAAGCTTGGTTTGTTGCTGAAAGGTGAACTTTGTTTTGGCGGCTTATTTATCACGGCTCTGGCTTGGGTTGATTCTTGAATCACTTAACCATTGCAATCGTGGCTTTTGGTTGTGTAAACTCAGTTTATCTCATTGAATTTGCATAACAAACGGCTCAAGAGGGATTGTCAACGCGTGGCAGCTTTAGTTCAAAATTGAAGTTCAGTGTTTACAGTGTGTTTTTTGAGTTCGGCTATGCGTTGTCAACCCCTTAGCCGGGCGTTATAGCTTATCTCACATTTCAACCTAGACATTGCTCAATCGATGCTTCAAAGTAAATCCCGATTTTTGCTCAACAAAAGGAACAAGTATGTTTAGTCATATTATGATTGGCTCCAATGATATTGAAAAATCTAAGGTTTTTTATGACGCCATATTGTCTGTTTTAGGTTATCCATCGGGTGTTATCGATGCTAAAGGGCGCTGTCTTTACATAAACAAAGATGGTGTGCTTGGAATTACGAAGCCAATAAATGGAGAGCTGGCGACTCATGGTAATGGAATGACAATTGGCTTAAAAGTCAGTAGCCCAGAGTTAGTGGATTCATGGCATGCGGCAGGCTTAGCTAATGGCGGTGTAGCTTGCGAAGATCCTCCAAGTCTAAGGGTAAGCGGAGAAAGAAAAATGTATCTAGCTTATTTACGCGATCCAGCAGGAAATAAACTGTGTGCAACGCATCATATTTCTATGGGCAACTAAAGCACCGCTATAACAAACGCTTCAAGAGGGACAGCCAACGCGTGGTATTTTTACTATGCGTTGGTTTTTGTGATTAAGGTGTTATGCGGAAAGTGAGTAGTAGCGTTGTCTGCCCCTTAAGCGGGCGTTATGAATTTTTATTAAGTTTGGTAGATAAATAAAGTGAAAGATAAAGAAAGTAGTTTCCGAAACTTGTACAAAAAAATGGATTCAACATCTAAAACTAGATTCAATGCTTCAAGAAGACTAAAGTTACATTCTAAGTTTTCCGCATATATCATCGTATTTATATCCCTTGGTTTGATTTTAGTTACACTCATGCAAGCCTATTCGTTGGGTGGTAACATCAACAACAAGATAGTTGGTTTGTTTCAAGCATTTTCATCTATAGCAGTTTTAGTTTATTCGTTACTTATCGACAGAAATAATTACTCAAGCACGTCAGAAAAAATGTACTCTTGTGCAGCGCAGCTTGGTGAGTTAAAGCAAGAGGTTCGCCCATATTTAGATGAACAATCACATAATGAGCAGAAATATCTAGAGTTCAAAAATAAGTATCATCAACTTCTTAAACTGTATGAGACTCACTCTAACAATGACTTTCGAGGGGACTACTATCGGGCAAAGCTTGAAATGCCAGAGGACTATGAGATTAAAGGCTTTGACTGGTGTGTTATTTATTTGAAAATATTCGTATCGCATGTTTTAAATTTCATGTCCTACTTCATAGTTATTTCTGCACTATTAGGTGTCCTTTACTGGATTACATTTGGTGAGCCATTTTCGTTTGTATCAAACTCAGTTCAAGGGGCAGGTGTGTAAAATTCATAACAAACGGCTCAAGAGGGATTGCCAACGCGTGTCGGCTTTAGTTCAAAATTGAAGTTCAGTGTTTACAGTGTGTTTTTTGAGTTCGGCTATGCGTTGTCAACCCCTTAGCCGGGCGTTATGCAACTCAGGTAAATTTAGGGATTCAATCTTTTGGGATTTCTCCGGCCATTCGTTTTGTATTGTCGGCAAATGAGCATTTTTACCCTCAAATTCGTG
>NZ_NDIM01000319.1:2131-4513 GCF_002241375.1 Vibrio sp. V19_P1S1T109
GTCAACTCAAACCGTAAAACAGGCAAAGTTCTTTGCTTGCCTCAATCGGTTTTAGCGCTGGCGCGTTGTCAGTTTGGCAGGCGCAAAATGTGGAAAGGGCAAGTTTATCGAGCATTTTACTTTTGCTGAAGTTTTCGCTCGTTGAGTTTGTTTCATTCAAAAGCTTGGTTGGTTGTTGAAAGGTGGACTTTGTTTTGGCGGCTTATTTATCTCGGCTCCTACTTGGGTTGGTTCTTGAGCCACTCAACCATTGCAATTGTGGCTTTGGGTCGTGTAAATTCAGTTTATCTCATTGAATTTGCATAACAAACGGCTCAAGAGGGATTGCCAACGCGTGGCGACTTTAGTGCAAAATTGAAGTTCAGTGTTTACGGTGTGTTTTTTGAGTTCGGCGGTGCGTTGTCAACCCCTTAGCCGGGCGTTAGGCACAGGGTGGAAAATGGAACTACAGCAATTAAATAAGCACCAACTAAGATGCTTGCTCAGCCATACAGAGCTTGGTTCTGAATTGGCGTTTTGCGAAGACTCCGTGCCACCAAAGCATGTGCTAATTCGTTCTTATGAGCAGATTCAAAACTCAAAAGCTGAAGTTTGGTCATTACCTTACATGATGTCAGTGGACAATAATGTTGTCGGTTTCTGTGGCTTCAAAGATGAGCCGCAAGATGGTGAAGTTGAAATTGGGTACAACGTTTCGCCAGACAGACAAGGTCGAGGATTTGCAAAATTGGCAGTCAATCAACTTTGTCAGTTAGCGTTTAATATGGATTCAATTGAAAGTGTTGTGGCTTTGATTTCATCGGCGAACCTCGCTTCGTTGAATGTTGTGCGAGCTAACAACTTTGCTTTCATGGGCTTTGTTGTTGATAGCGACAATGAAGAATTGGAAAAATGGGTGCTAAAGCGGGCATCCTGTGCCTAACAAACGCCTCAAGAGGGACTGTCAACGCGTGGCGTTTCCAGTCCCAATGAGCCGCGGTGGTTACGGTTGTTGTGTTTAAGTTTGGTGTTATGCGTTGCCAGCCCCTTAGGCGGGCGTTAGCTGTATACGATGAACAAGGAAGTAATGTGGTAGAAAACTATGAGACTCAATTTGTAACTTTCATTGAGTCTGAAATGGAGCAAGATTTGGCGCATGACTTAAACCATGTATTTCGTGTTGTCAAAATGGCCAAACTGCTGAGCAAAATTGAAGGTGCGATGCTTGAGGTTGTTTTACCTGCAGCGTATCTTCACGATTGTTTTTCATTTCCAAAGAATCATCCTAACAAAGCTGAAAGCTCTCGTATTGCAGCAGATAAGGCACTGGAGTTTCTTAATGAGATTGGTTATCCGAATGAATATCACGACGCTATAAAGCACGCAATTATTGCTCATAGTTTTAGCGGCAATGTTCAACCTGATACGCTTGAAGCAAAGATCGTACAGGACGCTGATAGACTCGATGCTCTAGGTGCAATTGGGATTGCTCGTTGCATTCAGGTGAGCACAAATTTAGGCGTGGGTTTATATGATGCAACTGACCCCTTTTGCGGCACACGTGAGCCGAATGATCGAGTGAATACGGTAGATCATTTCTACACTAAGCTATTTAAATTGCCTGAAATAATGCATACAGCGTCAGCAAAGGTAGAAGCTGAAAAGAGAATGAAATTTATGAAAGCTTACTTAATTCAGTTGGGAATGGAAATCGAGCCATACAGCTAACAAACGCCTCAAGAGGGACTGTCAACGCGTAGCGTTTCCAGTCCCATTGAGCCGCGGTGGTTTCGGCTGTTGTGTTTGAGTTTTGTGTTATGCGTTGCCAGCCCCTTAGGCGGGCGTTATATGTTTCATCAATTTAGGAGTTATCTCAATGTCTTATGCTGAGGCTAATTGTCTTTGTGGCGCGGTAAAAATTACGGCTGAAAACGTTAATCCTAAGTTTACTGTCTGCCATTGCCAATCATGCAGAACTTGGGGTGGAGCACCATTCTTTGCTGTGAAATGTGGCACTCAAGTAAAGATCGACGGTGATGATAAGGTTAAAATATACAAATCATCTTCTTGGGCTTCTCGTGGTTTCTGCTCTGAATGTGGAACTCATCTGTTTTACAAATTTAAAGAAACTGGTGAGTACAATATGCCAGTGGGTTTATTTCCAAACTTAAAAGACTTGGAAATGGACATGCAGTATTTTAGTGATATGCGCCCAAGTTATTACTGTTTTGCTAATGAAACCAAAGAAATGACCACAGAAGAAATCATGGCTTACTTCGCAGATAAGGTGTAAGCAAACATATAACAAACGGCTCAAGAGGGATTGCCAACGCGTGGTGGCTTTAGTGCAAAATTGAAGTTCAGGGTTTAGGGTGGTTTTTTGAGTTCGGCGGTGCGTTGTCA
>NZ_NDIM01000281.1:0-4480 GCF_002241375.1 Vibrio sp. V19_P1S1T109
CGAGCAGCTTAACTATTTTGCTAGTAATTTAACTGAAATTATAGCGATTCAGTGAAAGTACGTGCAATAACGTCAGCTTGTTGTTCAGCAGTCAGTGAGTTAAAACGCACAGCATAGCCAGATACACGAATGGTTAGCTGAGGGTATTTCTCAGGGTGTTTAACCGCATCTTCTAAAGTTTCGCGATTAAGCACGTTCACGTTTAGGTGTTGGCCACCCTCAATGCCTGCTTCATGGTGGAAGTAACCATCCATCAGGCCAGCAAGGTTTGCACGTTGACTTGCTTCTTCTTTGCCTAACGCATTTGGAACGATAGAGAAAGTATAAGAAATACCATCTTGTGCATCAGCAAACGGTAGTTTCGCTACTGAAGTCAATGATGCTACTGCACCTTTTTCGTCACGGCCATGCATTGGGTTTGCACCCGGTGCGAAAGGCATACCAGCACGGCGACCATCAGGTGTGTTACCTGTTTTCTTACCATATACCACGTTTGAAGTGATAGTCAGGATAGACTGAGTTGGAATTGCATCACGGTACATCTTAAGTTTACGGATTTTGCCCATAAACGTAGAAACAAGTTGGCATGCGATGTCATCAACGCGGGCGTCATTGTTACCAAATTTAGGATAATCACCTTCGATTTCGAAATCGATCGCTAGGCCATCTTCGTCACGAATTGGCTTAACTTTTGCGTATTTGATTGCAGATAGAGAGTCAGCAGCAACAGACAGGCCAGCAATACCACATGCCATCGTACGTTTAACGTCACGATCATGCAGTGCCATTAGCGCGGCTTCATAGCTGTATTTGTCGTGCATGTAGTGAATGCTGTTTAGTGCGGTCACATATTGCTTCGCCAACCAATCCATGAAGTGGTCCATTTTTGCCCATAGTTCGTCATAGTCAAGATACTCACCTGCGATCTTGTCCATTTTAGGACCAACTTGGATTTTCAACTTCTCATCAATACCACCATTGATGGTGTAAAGCATGGTTTTAGCAAGGTTTGCACGCGCTCCGAAGAACTGCATTTGTTTACCTACAACCATTGGCGATACACAACATGCGATAGCATAGTCGTCAGAGTTCATGTCTGGACGCATTAAATCATCGTTTTCGTACTGGATAGATGAAGTATCGATAGACACTTTTGCACAGAAACGTTTAAAGCCGTCAGGTAGCTGCTCAGACCAAAGTACAGTGATGTTTGGCTCTGGAGAAGGACCCATAGTGTATAGGCTGTTTAGGAAACGGAAGTTAGAACGCGTAACGAGTGTACGACCGTCAAGACCCATACCACCCATTGATTCTGTTGCCCAAATTGGGTCGCCAGAGAATAGTTCATCGTATTCAGGAGTACGTAGGAAACGAACCATACGCAGCTTCATTACGAAGTGGTCGATCATTTCTTGAGCTTGTACTTCAGTGATTTTACCCGCTTCTAGATCACGTTGGATGAAGATATCTAGGAAAGTCGAAGTACGACCTAGCGACATTGCCGCACCGTTTTGTGATTTAACAGCAGCTAGGTAGCCGAAGTAAGTCCACTGGATAGCTTCTTGTGCAGTTTCTGCTGGGCGAGAGATGTCAAAACCGTATTTTTCAGCCATTTTTTTCATTTGGCCAAGTGCGCGGTGTTGCTCTGCAATTTCTTCACGAAGTTGCATCGTTGCCGTTAGATCTTCGCCGTTCTCAAAACGCTCTTGTAGAGAAGTGAATTGAGCAAGCTTATCCTTCATTAGGAAATCAATACCGTAAAGTGCTACGCGACGGTAGTCACCAATGATACGGCCACGACCATAAGCATCAGGAAGGCCCGTCAGAACACCAGACTTACGACACGCTAGGATATCAGGAGTGTAGATATCGAAAACGCCAGCGTTGTGAGTTTTACGGTATTCTGAGTAGATTTTTGAAATCATAGGGTCAAGAGTTCTACCGTATGCTTTGCAAGAACCTTCAACCATACGCACACCACCGTTAGGGATGATAGCGCGCTTAAGTGGTTTCTCAGTTTGTAGACCCACGATAGTTTCAAGATCTTTTTCGATGTAGCCTGCATCGTGAGCAGTGATGGTAGAAATAACGTCAGTATCGAAATCGACAGGGGCCTTAGTCGCGTTTTCCTGTTTGATACCTTCCATTACTTTAGCCCAAAGCTTGTTTGTCGCTTCAGTACCTTCAGAAACTAGGAAAGATTCGTCACCTTCATACGGCATATAGTTCTTTTGAATAAAATCACGAACGTTAACTTCGTTTTGCCACTCACCTGCAACAAAACTTTCCCAAGCTTTAGCAAATTGCTCTGCCATGACATACCTACCTTTTTAGTAGAAAAAACACGTACCGTCTTCACCGTTGAGCCAGTTATCCTCGAAAGGAGCAGTACACTCTATTAATACAATATCTATATTCACACTATTCAATTATCTGAATATAGATATTGTGCTTTTAAGCCTTGAATGCAAGATTAGACTAAAATTTTTTTGCAAACCTTAAACTAAATCAATAAAAGTTAAATTTTTCAAATAAAGTTTGGGTAGTGCGAGCACTACCCAAATTCGTATTAGTCCAAGCTCATTATAGCCAAGCTTTTAAACCGTATTGGTTTTCAAGCATACCAACCGCAAGCATAGCAATTAAACAGATGATCAGCACACCACCTGGAATGATGATTTTATCGATAAAAGACAGCTTTGATGCACGTTCTTTGTCGCCAATTAGGCCATTGTTATCGAGTAGCATGGTCAATGCCCACGCTAGAACAGGGTTCACCACAGCGCTACCAAAGATACAGATGCCCGCTGCTTGTGAATCTTTTGTGTTTCTTACCATTTGCATACCCGCTTCTAGTAAAGGAAGAAATACCCCTACTAATAGAGCAATACGCATCACTGGAGGCCAAACCGCTACGTCCATAGGGAAGCCAAGGATAGCAATAGTCATGACCAATAAACCTAAGATGATGGCACCACCAGGAATTGGGCGTTTAGCAATCGCCGCTGGGATCATATACGTTCCCCATGACGATGTGATATTACCACCACCAAGTGCTGTACCTACCATTTGACGAATTGAACACATGGTCATTGTGTCATCAACATCCATCAGTACTTTTTCAGTTCTCTTTGGATAGTTCAATTCTTGGAAAATTCGGTGACCAAGGAAATCTGGTGACCACATCGCAACGGCCAAAATAGCAAAGGGCAATGAGGCGATAAAGTGTTCTACTGTTGGCAAACCAAGCATCCAACCTTCAGTGGTTGAGCCCCACCAGTAAACAGGATTAAGGTTAGGTAAGCCCATTTGAGTTTCAAATTGAAGATCAAAGCCAGTACCGAATAAAAGCGCAATCGCAAGCCCTGTCATTGCACAGACAGGAATTGCTAACCAACGCATGTTGATTTTTGCAAGAAATGCATACAGCACAATATTGACACCTAAAACCACTAGGCCAACGTAACCTAAGCTGCCTGCGGCGACATCGACCGATTGCAAACTGGTAGCCCAAGTTTGGATAGAACCAATTTGGCTCATTGTTCCGGTAAAGCCGAGGAAGATAAGCAACCCGCCTGCGGTTCCCTCGGAGGTTAGATTGACCAGTTTCGAGCCTCCTTTAAAGTAACTTAAGAGAAGACCAAAAACGCCAAGCAAAATTGCCAATGCCAAAGGGTGTGCACCGGCTAATGCGATTGAGCCGATAAGAGGGATCATTGGGCCATGGTTGCCAGCTAAGTTGGCTTTTGGGTTTAAGAAGCCAGAGGCAATAACACAGAAGAAGAGGGCAGGAAATAACATCTCTACACGTGCAACTTCAATCGCGAAGTCTTCACCTAGATGAATGTGATCCCATGCTTGGGTTAGGCCATCAGCCCAAGACATCATTACCGCTGAGTACATGGCGATGATGCCGATTGTGCCCGCGATGGCTGGTACAAAATCTTCAAGTTCAAAACGGAAGTCACGACCAGGTAAGTTCAAACCAAAGCGACGGGGCTTCATGATTTGCAGTTCGTGGTCTAGGTAATCTGAACGGCTTGCAAACTCAGATGCTGGACGATGCAGCTCTTTATAGCTTTTCGTCTCGATTTCTGAGCGCTCATTGTTGACTACGTCTGGCATAGATTCCTCATATTTTTTAAAAGTTAGTAATTCGTACTGAATCCTAGTAATCCGCGAAGAAGCGGTAATGTTTTTAATTGAATATGTAGCACATCTCATATGTGCTTGCATAACAACAACTAAAAAAGAGAGTGTGGTTATTTATACAACCTTATCTTTGCTCGCGAGTTTAGCTTGCTTATCCTTTAGGGTGATTGATCTTGATCACTTTAAGAATAAATGTGAAAGAAAACTACAGCAGCCTAATGAAAACGGGGGGTTGAGCCGTTACTTGCTTGAAATAAGTTTTCACATTGTGATGTTTGTAAAAGAGTTTCAATGATATTAATGACCTTAAATATCTTATGAATCTAGG
>NZ_NDIM01000298.1:0-24321 GCF_002241375.1 Vibrio sp. V19_P1S1T109
ATTAACAATCTGTTGCGCTTCCGCTTCGATTTGCTTGAGGTGCTCATCGCCCTTAAAACTTTCACAATAGATCTTATAAATATCTTCTGTGCCTGATGGACGAGCAGCAAACCAGCCATAATCAGTGGTCACTTTTAATCCACCGATGGCTGCGCCATTGCCGGGAGCATGCGTCAAGCGGGCTGTGATCTCATCTCCTGCTAATGTTTGCGCAGAGACCATCTCTGGCGATAATTTGCTCAGCACTGCTTTTTGCGGGCCATTTGCGACAGCTTGAATACGACTATATTTAGACTCTCCATGTTTCGCGGCCAGATCTGCATAATATTGCTGCGGATTTTTACCTGTGACAGCGGTGATTTCTGCCGCCAGTAAGCAAAGGATAATACCGTCTTTATCCGTTGACCAAGGCGTTCCGTCTTTACGCAGGAATGACGCACCTGCGCTCTCTTCACCACCAAAACCGAAGTGACCACTGTATAAGCCATCAACAAACCACTTAAAGCCGACAGGTACTTCACACAGCTCACGGCCAAGATCAGCGACCACACGGTCAATCAATGCACTTGATACTAACGTTTTACCAACAGCGACTTCTTTACGCCATTGCTTGCGGTGACGATACAGATAATCGATGCATACGGCTAAGAAATGGTTTGGGTTCATCAAACCTTTCGGAGTGACAATGCCGTGGCGGTCGTAGTCAGGGTCATTACCAAACGCGAGATCATACTGATCTTTTAACGCTAATAACCCCGCCATTGCATAAGGAGAAGAACAGTCCATACGCACTACACCATCTTTATCGAGTGACATAAATTGGAATGTCGGATCCACCGCTTCGCTCACCAGTGTTAAATCAAGCTGATACGCTTTGCCAATTTGACGCCAGTAGTCAATACCACTGCCACCGAGTGGATCAACACCCAGTTTTAGATTAGCTTTTTGGATGGCCTCCATATCAATCACATTCACTAAGTCATCAATATAAGGTTTCACAAGATCAACTTGTTTAAACAGCGGCGATTGCTTTGCCGACATAATAGGCAGACGCTTCACGCCTTGCATGCCTTCTGCAATGATCTCATTGGCTCGGTTTTCAATCGCTTGGGTGATTTCCCCTTCAGCAGGACCGCCATGGGTAGGATTGTATTTAATACCACCATCTTGTGGTGGATTATGAGAAGGTGTGATCACAATGCCATCAGCTTTTTGCGCGTGCTTCAAGTTATGAGTCAAGATTGCGTGTGAAATACCCGGCGTTGGCGTATAGCCATTATCCTGTTGAACGATCACTTCAATTCCATTAGCGATCAGTACTTCAAGTACACTAGAAAAAGCAGGCTCAGAGAGTCCGTGCGTGTCTTTTCCGACAAAAATCGGCCCAGTGGTTCCTTGCTGAGCGCGCACTTCTGCTACCGCTTGAGTAATAGCAAGAATGTGGTTTTCGTTAAATGTCGATTTATCCGCGCAACCACGATGCCCCGAAGTACCAAATTGCACTTTATGGTCTGGGTTAGCCGCATCAGGTTGAAGTAAAAAGTAGTTTGCAACGAGCGCAGGGATATTATGTAAGTCTTCCTGCCGTGCTTTTTGTCCGGCGCGTGGGTGCATAGCCATTTTTGACATCCTTTCTTAAAATAACAACGAAATAAAAAGCCTCATGATACGGACTTAGTGGTCCGCAGTATGAGGCTTGAATCAGATTTTTATCTATGAATGGGCACAAATCAGATTGAGTGTGTCACTTTCTCAATAATGTCACTCGGGAAATTCATCAATACCATCAGCTGCTCGATCATCTGTTGTTTGCGGCTAGTATTGTTATTGGTAATGACCCAAAATGGTGTGTTTGGAATCGCTCTTGGCTTGGTTGTCTGCCCACTAGCAAGCAAGGTTTGCTCGTTGTCAGCAAAATACACACGCTTACGTCCTTTCACTAAGGTCGCTTCAGCAAAACTTACTGGATCGATACGGTACAAGGTTGAAAGCACTAACATAAAACGATCAATTGCTTTTTTCAAAGCCGCAAATTCATCAGAAATGAGCAAAGAGCGCATCTCTTTTACGCTATCAATCTGTATCTCTTGTACGGCATCTTTACTCACAACAATGCCCTTGGGCTCGGTACTTACTTGCGTCACGACCGCTGCTGCAGACACTTTACCGTCAACATTGAGTAAACGGCGTAAAATATCCGACGCGCTTTCTCCAATATGTTGGGTTTGGCTGGCAATATAACGGTATAGATCCTCATCAACCTCAATTGTTTTCATTCGCTTTTCACAATCTCAATGTTTAAACTCTGAGGGATTATAGCGAGATCTTCACTGATACTCTACGTTAAACCAATCACTAATAAGATAAAATGTCAGCACTTCTTAATTACAAACTCGAAGGTGAAGGTCACACCGTTGTTTTGATCCATGGTTTATTCGGCAATTTAGACAACCTAGGTTTACTTGCAAGAGACCTAAAAGCCGATCACCAAGTATTGAGTATTGACTTGCGTAATCACGGTCAATCATTTCACAGTGAGGAACATGATTACGCGAGCATGGCATTCGATGTTGCTAGTTTACTCGAAGAGTTAGCTTGTGATTCAGTCACGCTGATTGGCCATTCAATGGGCGGTAAAGTTGCCATGAAGCTGGCTGACATCGCCTCATCCAAAGTCGCCAAACTGGTGGTTTTAGATATGGCACCCGTTAGCTATCAGCATCGGAAACATGATAACGTACTGGCGGGGCTCAACGCGGTTATTGCGCAGCAGCCTACCTCGCGAGCAGAGGTCATGGCCATTTTAGCGCAACATATTGAGCTAGAAGGCGTACGACAATTTCTCAGTAAATCGTTATTTAAACGAGAAGATGGTGTAATGAGCTGGCGCTTTAATGTTCCCGCCATTGAAAAAAATTACTGGAATATTTTAGGCTGGGAACCAATCCCTTGCAGCTCTGTTCCAACCTTATTGGTTAAAGGCAGCGACTCTGATTATCTACTAGCGGAACACCAAGAAATGATCCAGCAGCAGTTTAGCCAAGCGAAAGCGCACGTCATCGCCAACACAGGGCACTGGCTACACGCAGAAAAGCCCGTTGAAGTTTTACGAGCGATCAGGAAGTTCATTGGCAGCTAGCCGCTTTACTGTGAAACAACAAGTGTGAAATAGGTACCAATGCGCGCATTAACTTTGACGAATAACAGTGTTATAGTGCGCTCAAGCAAATTGGCATAAAGGATACCCATGCTGTACGACTACATGAACATGCTTGAGTCGATTGGACTCGATCTTCTTTTTGCGTCTATATTTTTCCTTATCGGTATGGCAATAAAAGATGTCCTTAAGCAAGGTAATGTACCGCCATTTGGGCGCCGTATTGTATGGCTAGTTCTGTTTTTAGGTTGTGCTGGCTTTATTCTTAAAGGACTCATCCAACTCAGTTGGGAAGGTACCGGACTGGGGTAAAGAACACGCTCATCCGCCAGAAAATGACAAATTAAAGGTAATGATTCTATGGCAAGTGTAGGCCTCTTCTTTGGTAGCGATACCGGTAATACTGAAGCCGTTGCGAAAATGATTCAAAAGCAACTGGGTAAGCAGCTCGTTCACGTTCAAGATATTGCGAAAAGCAGCAAAGAAGACATTGATAATTTTGACTTATTGTTACTGGGTATCCCTACTTGGTACTACGGTGAAGCGCAGTGTGATTGGGATGATTTTTTCCCAGAATTAGAAGCGATCGACTTCTCAACGAAATTAGTTGCTATTTTTGGTTGCGGCGATCAAGAAGACTACGCTGAATACTTCTGTGACGCGATGGGTACAGTGCGTGACATTATCGAAAGCAAAGGCGCAACGATTATTGGCCACTGGCCAACTGAAGGTTATGAATTCGAAGCCTCTAAAGCCTTGGTTGCGGGTGACAATAGCCACTTTATTGGTTTATGCATCGATGAAGATCGTCAACCAGAGCTGACTGAACAGCGCGTCAGCACATGGGTTAAGCAGATTTATGAAGAGATGTGTTTAGCTGAACTTGAAGGCTAATCTCTTAAACATAAAAAATCCCCTTGCGAGGGGATTTTTTATTGGTCCATGTTCAAGCACTTTGCTTTACCAAAGTAGATGACCGATAAATGGAGCAAGCAACACAGTGACCATGCCCGCAATCATCATCACCACACTCGACACTACCCCTTCAGCATTGCCAATTTGATACGCTTTTGCCGTTCCTGCACCGTGCGCGGAAGCACCAAGACTGGCTCCTTTACCAAGCCCAGAGCGAATGGATAATAACGCTAACACCACTTCACCTACCGCCATGCCTATCACCCCAGTAAGTACCACAAACAGAGCAGTCAGATCACTTTGCCCACCAATTGACTTCGTTGCCTCAACAGCAAAAGGCGTGGTAATCGAGCGCATCGCTAAACTGCGCTGAAGCATATCGGGTAATTCAAACCAACGAGCCAATAAAACCGTGCTTCCCACAGCCACCACAACCGATACGAACACTCCCACGGATAGAGAGAGCCAGTGGCGCTTGATCAACAATCGGTTGTCATAGACCGGAATAGCAAAAGCCACTGTAGCCGGACCAAGTAGCCACAATAACCAATGAGATTCTGCCATATAGGTCTGGTAAGGGATGTGAAAGATCATCACAACAGCCACTAACAATATAGGGGCCAATAGCAGCGGCATTAAGAAAATAGAACGTTTACGTTGATAAAGGCACTTGCTGCCATAGTAAAAAGCCAAGGTTAACAGCAAGCAAAATACACCAAGCAGTGTTGAGGTAAGTAGTGAGCTCATGATGAACGCTCCACTTTAGTTAGGCGTATTGCCCGGTTGCTTTTTCTACGCGCTAATATCAGCTCTAAACGATACATTTTATCAACGGTCCAAGCAGTAATAGCAATGACCATGATGGTACTGATGACAAGTACCGCCATAATTCGTAACCCTTGTTGTTGCATTAACTCTTGATAGTTAACGACCGCAATGACCGCTGGTACAAAGAACAACAGCATTTCCGCCAATAACCAAGTTGCTCCCTTACGCAACCAATCAACTTTTACAACTCGCATAATCACTAAAGTTAATAGCAATAGCATGCCAGTTAAATTTGCGGGTAAAGGAATATGAAAAGTGCTGACTAGAAAATCCGCCAAAAACCAAATCATTGATAGCGCAACAACTTGTACCACTGTTTGCAGATTGTTTTTTACCCTTTGGCTGTTTCTTATTCTTTGCATGATGAGACTAATGCCGTTTTGTGAAATTAGTCACATTATATTAAGCTATGAAACCATCGTAAAATGACTTTTTATTATCATTTTCATGCCAAAATGGAATGATCAAAAGGAGATATTATGGATATTAAAGCACTGCGCTATTTTGTTGAATTGGTCAATCAACAAAGCTTTACCCGCGCATCCGAGCAACTGTTCGTCACCCAGCCCACCATCAGTAAGATGATCCGCAGTCTAGAGCAGGAAATTGAACAGCCACTATTACATCGTGAAGGTCGACGTTTCTGGCTTACCGATGCAGGAGAAGTTGTCTATCAAAGAGCGCTAGAGATCTTAGCGCAGATGTCTCAGTTAGAAGCTGAACTGATCGATCTCAATCAGGTAAAGCGTGGACAACTGCATCTCGGTATTCCACCAATGGTTGGACACCTTTATGCAGGTCTGATCCGCCAATACCGTCAAACCTACCCTCATGTAGAGCTCACCATCGTTGAGTATGGCGGACGTAAAATAGAGCAAGCTATCCTCAATGGCGAAATTGACGTAGCCGTCACCATGCTTTCGCCTCATCCGATTGATAATCTGCGGTCACTCTCCTTAGACAGTTACCCCATTTGCGCCGTACTCCCTGATACATCCCCTTGGAAGCAGCAAGAAGCTATCGGTTGGGAGCAACTACAAAATGAGCCATTTTACCTCTATACCCATGATTTTACGCTGAGTGACTACATCCACTCATTCTGCCTACAACACGGATTTACACCACAAGTTGCAGCGCGCAGTAGCCAATGGGATTTTTTAGTCGCGTTGGTCAAAAGTGGCGTAGGCGTTGCCTTTCTACCCGAACCACTTTGTCGACGAATTCAAGGAGAAGGCGTCTTAGTCAAACCGATGACACCCAGTATTGATTGGCACTTAGGATTAATATGGCACGCGGAACGGTACGTTTCTCGCACCGCCGAAGCTTGGATTGAGCTGTGCCAAATGCAGAACGAACAGCCTTAGCGGTCACAAAAAGTAACCATTTTGTCTGCATCACTCTCTTCTCTGTATTTAGGTTTTTTGCGCACGTACAATTTACGTTGCACTTCAGAGACCACTTCGCCTTTGGCATCCTTAACATGGATAACAAATTCCGGAAAGCATTTATCCCCATTGGCCGTGCTCACTAAGATTGAATCCAGTTGGTCTTGCGTTATCAGAAACTCCGCATACAAATCAGAATGGCCCGGTTTGATAAAGTTGATGCTGGCCTCTTTGTCCCATACATAATATTGCTCACCCAAAATCCCCATTAACATCAAAGAGTAAACAGGGTCAGTAAGAGAGAAAATGCTGCCACCATACTGAGTGCGATTGGCATTTTTGTTCCACCACCGCAGCTTTAGGCGCATTTTCACCTGACGGAAGTCGCTACTAATTTCATCAATGTGGATACCAGCGCCCCAAAAAGGGGGCCAGCTATTTAACGCCCACTTAACAATATTTGGCTTATAAAATCTTGCTAAAGAGTGATTCATTCCGTGCTCACCTTTTAAACCTATCGACTCAATCACTAATAAATGTTACGCAATTGTAACTGGTAAGAGCTGTTATATCAGTGATATTGCGCGGCTTTGTGACAAATATAAAGTAACCCTTTGAACTTCGTGGTTTATTGTTAGCAGTGACTCCCCTATAATGATCGCAATTATGAATTCTGTTAACTGCTGCAGATCATCAACAGGAAAGTGTATGTCAGATAATAACCAAGCGCTCAAGGATGCAGGTCTTAAAGTTACCCTTCCTAGGCTAAAAATTTTAGAAGTGCTACAGCAGCCTGAATGCCAACATATCAGCGCTGAAGAACTGTATAAGAAATTGATTGATCTTGGTGAAGAAATCGGTCTCGCGACTGTTTATCGAGTATTAAACCAATTTGATGATGCGGGTATTGTCACTCGTCACCATTTTGAAGGTGGAAAATCCGTTTTTGAACTTTCAACACAACACCACCACGACCACTTAGTGTGCTTAGATTGTGGTGAAGTGATTGAGTTTTCAGATGAGGTGATCGAACAACGCCAAAGAGAGATTGCTGAGCAATATAATGTACAGCTCACCAATCACAGCCTTTATCTATATGGTAAATGTGCCGACGGCAGTTGCAAGCAGAACCCTAACGCGCACAAGTCAAAAAGATAGCCATCATTCTCAGCCTTGAGCTGGACGATAATAAAAAAGCCGGGTGAATCAATCACTCGGCTTTTTTGTGTAAAGAGAAAGGAGTGGTAAGCCACTCCTTTTTACTAGGTATTAATTAGAAATAATCTCGAATCAACACTTCCGCAATTTGTACCGCATTTGTTGCAGCGCCTTTTCTCACGTTATCTGCCACTACCCACATGTTAATGCCACTGTGGTGACTGATATCGTTGCGAATACGCCCTACAAGAACCGTATCCTTCCCTCCCGCATCGCGAACTTGCGTGGGGAAATCATTCCCGCTGAATACTTCAATACCTTCAGTTTTCTCTAATAACTCAATAACTTGCTCAGCATCAATCGGTAAGCGTGTTTCAATATGCAGTGACTCAGCATGGCCGTAAAAAACTGGCACGCGTACACAAGTTGGGTTGACCATAATGGTTGAGTCATTGAATATTTTTTGCGTTTCCCACACCATTTTCATCTCTTCCTTGGTGTAGCCATTATCCATAAACTGGTCGATTTGTGGGATGCAGTTAAACGCAATTTGCTGGCTAAACACATCAGGATCGGCCGAAACACCGTTTAACAGCCTTGCGGTTTGTCCCGCCAACTCATCAATGCCTGACTTCCCAGCTCCTGAAACGGACTGATAAGTTGATACGTTAATTCGCTCGATACCCACAGCGTCGTGAATCGGCTTTAACGCCACCAACATTTGGATGGTTGAGCAGTTTGGGTTCGCAATAATATTGCGGTTACGGAAATCCGCAATCGCTTCAGGGTTCACTTCAGGCACAACAAGTGGGATATCGTACTCATAGCGGAAATGTGAGGTGTTATCGATGACTACCACGCCTTCTTCTGTGGCAATAGGTGCCCATTTTGCGGACAATTCACCACCAGCGGAAAACAGTGCAATCTGAACTTGTGACCAATCGAAATCTTCAACATTTTGTACTTGTATGGTCTTACCATTGAAGCGGTAGAATTTACCTTCACTACGCTCACTGGCAAGTAGGTAAAGTTCACCAACGGGGAATTTGCGATCTTTGAGCACTTCAAGCATGGTTTCACCAACCGCGCCGGTTGCTCCTAAAATAGCGATATTAAATTCTTGGCTCATTTGTTACCTCTGTTTTAAAACCTAATTTAGCTAAGGGAGTGAGATCACACGACTCACTACCGACGACAGTCATCGCGCTATATTCTCTTCTATCCCAATAAAGTTTACGCATTTGATCAAAAGCACCTGGTTTGCCAATTTCACGGCGAAACAAGGCGTCATCTTTGCGTACGTCATAAATCAATTGGGTTAAACTGCGTAATGTTTCTTCATCCCAACCGCGTGATAAATACACTTTGGCAATGGGGGTCTCGGGTAATAAACTACTGGCATTCGCGCAATGGTCATCACCAAGATACTCACAAAAACTATTGAAAATCATGGTCGTGCCTCGGGCTTTACCTTCTAACCCATAGCCAGCCACATGCGGCGTCGCAAACGCGAGCAAAGGCAGCAGTTCCATATCCACTTCAGGTTCAAATTCAAACACGTCTAAAGCGGCAATAAAACCATCATTCTTCTGTAGGCGTTGTTTCAGCGCTTGGTTATCCACCACAGGGCCACGAGCCGCGTTGATCAAGATCTGATCACTGCGCAACTGGGCAAGTCGAACTTCATCAATCAAGTGATGAGTTGGCCATTCACCACTTTTAGTAATGGGTGTATGCAGCGTAATGACATCCGCTTTATCAAGTAAAACATCAAGATGAGTAAACTCGCGGCAATCACCTTGTGCTTGTTTTGGGGGATCGTTGAGCAGCACATTAATGCCAATCCCCGCTAAACACTCGGCTAAATAGCTGCCGACTTGACCAGCACCAATAATGCCAACGGTTTTCTCTAAGGCAGAAAAACCATGCTGCTGTGCTAACACCATCAATACACTGAAAACATACTCAGCCACTCCCACCTTATTACACCCCGGTGCGGCAGTAAAAAAGATGCCTCTTTCAGCCAAAAGCGCTTGATCAACGTGGTCCATACCTGCCGTCGCCGTACCAACAAACTTTAATTTATTGGCTTTCGCTAATAGTGCTTGATTTACTCTCGTAACAGAACGAATCATCAAGGCGTCAACGTCGATAAGATCATCAGCCGTTAAGCTTCTACCGGGTTTCAACACCACCTCACCAAGCTGGCTAAATAACGATTCAGCATAAGGCATGTTTTCATCAATAAGGATTTTCATAGCGGAGTTCACAATTTTCGAAATTGAAGGAATTGTGCAGAAAAGCGCACAGACTGTCGAGAAGAAATCCCGCTTTCCATAAAAATGCCCGGCTCCTCACGGAAACCGGGCAAAAACCCAGAACAAAAGGATCCCGTCCCGCTCTCCATGGGACAGAGTCTGCGTCTGTTCGATCAGCTAAGCTGACCCGCTCTGGAAACCTTTTTATTAGAGGTGTGTAGGCGCATTAGCCTTGATACTTTTTGATCACTAGCGTCGCGTTCGTACCGCCAAAACCAAAGCTGTTAGACATCACAGTGGTTAGCTCTTGCTCGCGCATTGCGGTCACAATATCAAGGCCATCAGCCGCTGGATCTAAATTGTCAATGTTGATGCTTGGCGCGATAAAGCCGTGGTGAAGCATCAAGGTAGAGTAGATGGCTTCATGCACACCTGCCGCACCCAATGCGTGGCCAGTCATTGCTTTTGTTGCCGAGATAGCTGGGCTGTTGCCAGCGAACACTTCTTGAATGGCACCCAACTCTTTTACATCACCGACAGGTGTGGAAGTACCATGTGTATTGACATAATCCACACTATCTACCGCTTGCATTGCCATCTTCATGCAACGCACAGCGCCTTCACCTGATGGAGCCACCATGTCGTAGCCATCGGATGTCGCACCGTAACCGACGATTTCACCGTAAATTTTTGCGCCGCGAGCCAGTGCATGCTCAAGCTCTTCAACCACAACCATGCCGCCGCCGCCTGAAATCACGAAACCATCGCGGTCAGCATCGTAAGTACGTGACGCTTTTTCTGGTGTTTCGTTGTACTTAGTTGACAGCGCACCCATTGCATCAAACATCATAGTTAAAGACCAATCGAGCTCTTCACCACCACCTGCAAACACAACATCTTGCTTACCCAATTGGATAAGTTCCATTGCGTGACCAATACAGTGAGCCGACGTCGCACAAGCGGAGCTCATGGTGTAGTTGACGCCACGGATTTTAAATGGCGTAGCAAGACAGGCTGAAACAGTCGAAGACATAGTACGTGGAACCATGTAAGGACCAACGCGCTTCACGCCTTTTGTGCGCAATGTGTCGACAGCAATAACTTGGTTATACGACGACGCACCGCCAGAACCAGCCACAATACCAGTGCGGTCATTAGAGACCTGCTCTGGTGCTAAACCTGAATCGGCAATCGCTTGTTCCATTGATAGGTATGCAAACGCGGCCGCATCACCCATAAAACGCATCTGTTTGCGATCAATATGGTCAGCAGGGTTCATTTTCAGGCTACCCCACACTTGAGAGCGTAAACCGTTCTCTTTGAACTGCTCAGAAGCGGTAATACCTGATTTGCCTGCTTTTAGAGACGCTAAAACTTCTTCGACGTTGTTACCGATACTTGAAACAATACCCATACCGGTGATTACGACTCGTTTCATGTGACATTCCTATAATTCAAAATTCGCTTAGATAATAACTAAGAAGAATAACAAAAGTGGTCAGCTTTCCCAGAAATTCGTACAATCTCGAGCTATATATCGCCCGATTTCACAGAATTACACCATTATGACCAGCATAACCAACGCAACACTGGGTTGGAATGAAGCGGGCACACCCGTTTCCGACCAATTCGATGACGTTTACTTTTCCAACGTTAACGGCCTAGAAGAGACGCGTTACGTGTTTCTTTCCCAAAATCATATACCACAAAGATGGCACCAATATGACCAAAAACGATTCGTCATTGCCGAAACGGGGTTTGGCACTGGGTTAAATTTTCTCGCTGTATGGCAAGAATTTGATGCGTTTAGGCAACAAAACCCAAATGCGCCATTGCAAGCGCTGCATTTTATCAGTTTTGAAAAATATCCGCTCAATAAACACGACTTGATAACAGCGCACCAAGCGTGGCCTGAATTAGCGACTTATGCGAAAAAGCTTCAACAACACTACCCGATTGCAGTACCAGAATGTCATCGCATTGTTCTTGATGATGGCGCCATTACCCTTGATCTTTGGTTCGGTGATATCAAAGAGTGTATGCCGCAAGTTCCCACAACCGAGCAAGGCGTGGTAGACGCATGGTTTTTGGATGGTTTTGCTCCCAGTAAAAACCCTGAAATGTGGAATCAAACACTGTTTGAGAATATGGCCAAACTGGCGAAACACAAAGCCACGTGCGCCACTTTTACCGCCGCAGGTTTTGTACGACGCGGATTGATAGAAGCAGGCTTTTCGATGAAAAAAGTGAAAGGCTTTGGCACCAAAAGAGAGATGATTGCTGGTCAACTGGAACACAAAACGCCGTACAGCAATATAAAACCTTGGTTTGCGATTGCGCCGACAACCAATGTTACCGACGTGGCGATCATCGGCGGCGGCATTGCTAGTGCCACATTAGCTAAAATGCTCAATCGCCGCGGTATCAATGTCAGCCTGTATTGCGCCGATCCTCAGGCCGCTCAAGGTGCTTCAGGTAACCGACAAGGTGCGGTTTACCCACTGCTGAATAAAAACCACAGTGGTGTATCGCGTGTTTTTGCGCCCGCTTTTCTGTTTGCTCGGCAATTTGTTGAGCAAATGGCGCAAATCGTCCCTTTTGATCATGATTGGTGTGGTGTGACCCAATTGATGTGGGATGAAAAATCGACCCAAAAACAGATGGCGATGCTTGAAGGGAAATTTAACCCTCAGCTAATGCACTACTGCGATCAACAAGCAACGTTACAAAACGTCGGCTTACCGACTGACATGGTCAGCTTACATTACCCACTCGGAGGATGGCTTTGCCCTGCTCAA
Source organism: Vibrio sp. V19_P1S1T109 (assembly GCF_002241375.1). NCBI lineage: Bacteria > Pseudomonadati > Pseudomonadota > Gammaproteobacteria > Vibrionales > Vibrionaceae > Vibrio > Vibrio sp. V19_P1S1T109. Next base: position 12,500 of record NZ_NDIM01000298.1, read on the forward strand.
CTGACACAAGGCCTGTTTGACCAATTAAGCCAAAGTGAGCGATTCAACGCCTATTTCAATCACGAGGTGGAGTCTTTGCACTGGGATGAAATACAGCGGCAGTGGACATTAAGTATTAATGGTAACGAAAAGCACCATCAGTGTGTGGTCATTGCAAACGGTCATCAATTTGACCATTTCGAGCAAACACAAGCGTTGCCACTTGGCAAAGTGAAAGGACAAGTAAGCCATATTCCAACCTCAAAAACATTGCAAAAGCTGAGCAGCGTGTTGTGTTACGACGGCTATATGACACCGCACAACCCCAACACTCAACAGCACTGCATTGGCGCAAGCTATGACCGAAGTCAAATCAACCAAGCATTCGATGCGGCGGCGCAGCAAGAGAATGGACAACGCTTAACCCGTTGTATTAACGACCAAAACTGGACACAGCAAGTCGATACATCTAGCAATCAATCTCGCCAAGGCATTCGCTGTGTCAGCCGCGATCATTTGCCGTTTGTCGGGAATGTGGGCAACTTTGAACAGATCAAGATCGACTACCAGCCGTTACCGTCACAAGATCCGCAACAGACTCCATCTGTGGCTCACTATCCTCATTTGTACTGCATGCTCGGGCTAGGATCGCGAGGACTAAGTTCTGCGCCATTAATGGCTGAGTTGCTGGCTTCACAAATGAATGGCGATCCGCTACCACTTGCTGTTGATGTACTCGAAACGCTTCATCCAAGTCGAATGTGGGTGAGAAAACTCAAAAAAGGCAAAGCCATCACCGAACGTACTCCTCGATAAAACCCATCATAGAAAAAAGCCTTACTTATCCAGCAAGGCTTTTTTAATGCTCACTTTTTCACGCGAAAAGGCGTGAAACTTAACGTGAGACGAACTTAAAACGAGACAAGAAAGCTATACGAGCTTCGCAATCGCGTCTTTCAATTGTGCAGCCACTTCTGGATTAGTCACTTGACCCGTAGCCAAGTCAAAATTGTCATAAAAACTCGGTACCGAGACAGACGCTTTTACATTACCACCAAAATAAGGAGCAGAATTATTTGCCGCCGCCAAAACCGATTGCGCGCCACCAGGACCAGGAGAGCTGGCTAGGTAAACAGCAGGTTTACCTTTGAATAGTTCACGGTCAATGCGTGTTGCCCAGTCAAATAAATTTTTGTACGCCGCTGGGTAGTGACCATTATGCTCAGCAAAAGAGATAACAAACGCATCCGCTTGAGCAAGATCACGCAGAAAAGCTTGAGCGCCTTCGGCTTGACCAAGCTCTTTTTCAAGATCTTCGCTAAACATAGGAACGGTATAGTTGTTAATATCAAGCACCACCACGTCTGCACCTTCGATGAGGTGAGCGGTGTAAGTGGCCAATGCTTTATTGATTGAAGTTGAGCTGTTTGATGCTCCAAATGCGATGACTTTCATGGTGTTGCCCTTGTGTGTTCGAATATGGCTTAAGCATAGCGATCGCACAAATTAACAACAACCATAAAAATTTTACGGACTCATTCAAAGAATTCGAATGAGTTAAGTGTGCTCATCTTAAGCTTGGTTGTGAAGCTCGGTCCATAAATCGAACACAATCACGCGGTCGGCAGGCGTAAGCTCTGTGCGCGCTTGCTCTAGGCTCTGCTCAATTCGTGCTTTAAACAGAGATAGATCGTCAATTCCTTCATCTTCACACGCGGCTGCAGACAAAGAAATATGACCTCGCAAATAACCACCCGCAAACAATTCATCGTCCGATGCCGTCGCAATACGTGCATCAATCATTTCCAGCAGTTTTTCTTCAAATCCAATAATCATACAACTCTCATTTTCTCTTATTATTTAGCTAGTTACCTGATAATAAAGTGCTCTAGCCTTAATTCTGTCGTACCATAAAAAGCACGTAATGCATCTGACAGCATCTTCACTCGGGGTGGAAGTCCAACCTGTAAGATAGCGACTACCTCACGATGTACCTGAGTCATAAAGGCGATACGGTCTGGTTCAAAATCGCCGTGTAGGTTGTCACAACTCACAGTAAAAGGAAAGCCAGCACTGACCGATAAAATCCACTCATACGCTTGAGGGCGAACCTCTACTTTTTCAAATTCGGCTTGAACTTGCGCGGTTCGCCCGTCTGGTTGATACCAATAGCCAAAATCTTCCATCAATCGCCGTTCAGGGCCGGCGACACACCAATGCGCGATTTCGTGCAGTGCCGAGGCAAAGAATCCCCGTGCGAAAATGATGCGGTGATGATTGATTTGCGCATCAGCAGGCAAGTAAATCGGCTCATCACCACCGAGCTCTAAACGCGTATTGAATGGCTCAAAAAAAGTGTCATTGAACAGGGAGATCAAGTCTTGGTAGTGATGTGTCATCGCTCAGTCATGCAGGCAAAAATTTCTCAACGCATTCTCTTATTTTTCTGTAGTCAGGTAAAGCCATTCAATCGCCCCACTTCATTAGTTTTATTAATCGGTCAAACGGTTTCTTGGCATAAAATCTCATTCGCCATCGCCTGACTTTACTACTACACTTGCGCCTCCATTTTTAAGTTCAACCGCTTTCTCGGTTCTTATATACCTAAGGAAGTGCTGTCGGAGTACCGCATTATGTTGCTCAGTGTTTTATATATTATTGGTATTACTGCCGAAGCGATGACTGGCGCATTGAGTGCAGGCCGTCGAAAAATGGATTGGTTCGGTGTGATGTTAGTAGCGAGTGCCACTGCGATTGGAGGCGGTACGGTGAGGGATATTTTACTCGGCCATTATCCGCTAGGTTGGGTGAAGAATCCGGAGTTTTTAGCCATTACCTGCATCGCAGGCGTTCTCACCACAGGCTTAGCTAAATGGGTAATCAAACTCAAAGGGTTGTTCATTCGTTTAGATGCATTGGGGCTAATTGTGTTCAGTATCATAGGCACAAAAGTCGCAATGGGCATGGGTTTGCATCCCGGCATTTGTATGGTTTCTGCGTTGGTCACTGGGGTGTTTGGTGGGTTATTACGCGATTTAATCTGCAGACAAACGCCACTGGTACTGCATGAAGAACTCTACGCTTCGGTTTCATTAGTCGCTTCAGGGCTTTATTTAACCTTGCTCGCATTCGGCATCAATGATGTCACCAGCACGATAGTAACGCTTATTGTGGGTTATTTATTGCGTATGGCGGCAGTGCGTTTTAAATGGCGTTTACCTTCTTTCCAGCTTGATGCTGAAAATCAGATTCATTAGCCATAATCCAATGTTAGATATTCCGATGTTAGATATTTAGTTAGTTAGCTGACTTGTTTCGATAAAAAATTCATTCAGCCGCGGAAATTGGCCAAACAGAAAATTGCTTAAAACAAAAGCGCCCTAACAAGAAGGGCGCTTTTCATTTTAATTCGGTTATGCTGGATTAGATTTTAGGCGTTTCTGTTTGAACCGCAAAATTCTGCCCGCGATGACGAAGTAAGTGGTCCATCAACACAATCGCCAGCATTGCTTCGGCAATGGGCACGGCGCGAATACCAACGCAAGGATCATGGCGACCTTTCGTGATAAGTTGTGTGGGTTCACCCGTGCGAGTAATGGTATCGCCAGGTACTGTAATACTTGACGTGGGTTTAAGCGCAATACTGGCAACAATATCTTGCCCAGTCGAAATACCGCCTAAAATACCGCCGGCATGATTTGAGCGAAAGCCGTTCGGTGTTAGAGGATCTCGATGCTGGCTGCCTTTTTGCTGCACGACATCAAAACCGTCACCAATCTCTACCCCTTTCACCGCATTAATGCTCATCAAAGCATGCGCAATATCCGCATCTAGACGATCAAATACCGGCTCACCTAAACCAACAGGCAGGTTTGTCGCGACAACTTGAATCTTTGCACCGATCGAATCACCTTCTTTTTTCAAATCACGGATCAGTTGGTCGAATGCCGCAACTTTGTCTGCATCTGGACAGAAAAAGGCGTTATTCTCAATTTCATTCCAATCCACTTTATCGATACAAACATCACCCATTTGTGACAAGTAAGCGCGAATTTCAACCCCAAATTCTTGTTTGAGATATTTCTTCGCAATGGCTCCCGCTGCCACTCGCATCGCTGTCTCACGTGCTGATGAACGACCACCACCACGATAGTCGCGAATGCCATATTTTTGATGGTAGGTATAATCGGCATGACCGGGGCGAAACTTGTCTTTAATGTCTGAATAATCGGTTGAACGTTGGTCGGTATTTTCAATTAATAGACCAATCGATGTACCTGTGGTTTTCCCCTCAAATACACCAGAAAGAATTTTGACTTCATCCGCTTCACGGCGCTGCGTTGTATAGCGAGATGTGCCAGGACGGCGACGATCTAGGTCTATCTGTAAGTCAGCTTCTGTAATTTCTAAGCCCGGAGGGCATCCGTCGACGATACATCCTAGTGCGATACCGTGACTTTCTCCGAATGTCATCACCCGAAAATGTTGTCCGATACTGTTTCCTGCCATTACTTCCTCAATATTGATGACACTGAGCGACATGCTCCCTATCACCGCTTCATTCTATTGTTCGTGGATTCATAGTGGCTTTATTACGAAATGATGTAAAGCCCCAAAATAAAGCAATGTGTATTTTTCTAATGGATAAAAAAATGCCAGCACTGTGGCTGGCGTTTTTCTTATGCGTACGGCATTAGTCGATATAAAGCGCAAAGTCGCTAGCGCAATCAACCAACTGCTGGCGAGTCAGCATGAATACGCCATGCCCACCATTTTCAAATTCAAGCCAAGTAAACGGAATGTGGTCGTATTGGTTCATCATATGCACCATCGAATTGCCCACTTCACAGATCAAAATACCGTTATCAGTCAGGTACCCCGCCGCATTGGCCAAAATACGACGCACCAATTTCAAACCATCGGTACCGGCGGCTAAGCCGAGTTCTGGTTCGTGTTTGAACTCTTTGGGCAAACTATTCATATCTTCTTGATCCACATACGGTGGATTCGACACGATTAGGTCATATTTCTCTTTTGGCAAATCACGGAATAGATCGGAACGGATCGGGAAAACTTGTTGCTCCATACCGTGATCTTGAATATTTTGCTCTGCCACTTGCAGTGCGTCGGTTGAGATATCAATCGCATCCACTTCAGCATCAGGGAACGCGTGGGCGCACGCAATGGCGATGCAACCGCTGCCAGTACACAAATCCATAATGCGTACAGGCTCGTCGATCAACCAAGGTTGGAACTGCGCTTCAATCAATTCTCCAATCGGTGAACGTGGCACCAGTACTCGCTCATCCACATAAAACTCAAGGCCACAGAACCAGGCTTTATTGGTTAAATAGGCGATAGGAGTACGTTCATTAATGCGCTTAATCACCCGTTCAACAATACGCAGACGTTCGCTGCCTGTTAAACGAGAATTCAATACATGCGGAGGAACATCAATCGGAAGATAGAGTGTCGGTAGGATTAGCTGAACGGCTTCATCCCACGCATTATCGGTCCCATGACCATAAAATAAGTTGGCGGCATTAAAACGACTGACCGTCCAACGAATCATATCTTGAAGCGTGTGAAGTTCAGAAACCGCCTCTTCTACAAAAATCTTATCCAAAATTGCCTCCGAAAAGCGCTACAATACTGCCAATATCGATCTGTTAGAAAATGACCAAACCCAATGAGCCAAAAAGAGACCGAACACGATGACGCTTTCGACTTGTTTCGGGATGCAGTAAAGGGCGTTAAAAAGTTGCGACAGGATACCATAATCCAGCCGCCAAACAGAAACCCCAAACAAAAAGAAATCCGCCGTATTGCACGGGAAGCCAGCGATACCGAATTTTATTTTTCCGATGAGTTTATACCAAAACTCAGCGATGAAGGCCCGACGCGCTATGCTCGTGATGATGTGTCGAAATATGAAGTCAAACGGTTAAGACGTGGCGTCTATGTGCCAGATGTATTTTTGGATATGCACGGCATGACACAGCAAGAAGCGAAACGAGAGCTCGGAGCGATGGTTGCTTATTGTGTTAAAGAAAATATTCACTGCGCCTGTGTCCAGCATGGGATCGGTAAACACATTCTCAAACAAAAAGTTCCTCTCTGGCTCGCTCAACATCCTGATGTGATGGCGTTTCATCAAGCCCCCCTTGAATTTGGCGGGCATGGCGCGGTATTGGTGCTGCTTTCCATTCCTGATAAGTGATTTAAACTGACGCTAACTTCAGCATCGACGCTTTTGCTCCAGCATAACGATGAGGATTAATGTCGTAAATCCGGTGGGATCGGCATGTTATTCTCATCGAGTTTGGGTCTTTGGCCACCGCGTTTACGATACTGCTTAAGCTGAAAGACATAAGCCAGTACCTGCGCGACCGCCACGAAAAGCCCGTCGGGGATCTCCTGCTCAAGATCGGTTGTGTGATAAAGCGCTCGAGCCAAAGGCGGTGCGGGGATGATGTGTATATCATGCGCACGTGCTACTTCACGAATTTTCATCGCCATGTGATCGACGCCTTTAGCCACCACAATCGGTGCTTTATCCGTATTTTGTTTATAGCACAGCGCAACGGAGAAGTGTTCTGGGTTGGTGATGATTACATCCGCTTGTGGCACTTCCGCCATCATCCGCCGCTGAGCCGCTTCACGCTGCAACATCCGAATTCGGCCTTTAACCTCCGGTTTTCCTTCCGTATCTTTGTATTCGTCTTTTACTTCTTGCTTGGTCATTTTTAGTTGGTCAGCGTGCTGCCAGATTTGGAATGGGATATCGATGGCAACTACGACCAATAAAGAACAACTGATCAGCAACACGAAGTTGAGCAAGATATCGAGCGCATGGAAAATATTTTGTGGATAGACATCCATGCTCAGTTGAAATAGATCTTCTTTAGATGCATTGATCAGATAAAAAGCAACGCCAGAAACAAGCAGTACTTTCAAAATGGACTTAAATAACTCAACCCAACTTTGCAAACCGAACATACGTTTTAAGCCGCTGAGCGGGTTCATTTTGGAGGCTTTCGGCATCGCAGCCTCGACGGAGAAATTAATCCCCCCCACACCGGCGGCTCCAATTAATGCAGCGATAAATAGAGTTAACAAAATAAGAACTAAAGGCAATATCAACACCACCAACGAACCTGCGGCAATATCAAACAGCTTGCCAAGATCAAACACTTCTTCTCGGCTTAAGGTAAAGGTTCGCTCCATCCCAGCATATAAAGCCCGTGCTAATGCATCCCCAAACCACATTAATGCAATTGCACCAATCACTAATACCGAAACGGAAGCCAACTCTTTTGAACGAGCGACTTGACCTTTTTTTCGCGCCTCATCCAATCGCTTGGGCGTGGCGTCTTCGGTGCGTTCTTGACCGTCTGACTCTGCCAAACGCGCCTCCTAACAGTTCATGCGGATTAGGCGACAAATTTGCTGCTCGCCTTCTAACCAGAATAGATCATAGTGGCTATACAAGCCGCCTAAAATATACCAACAGAGCAACAAGCCGACTAAAAGTGCAAACGCAAAGCCCAAAGAAAAAATATTAAGCTGAGGAGCCGCACGAGTCATCACGCCAAACGCTAAGTTAACCGTTAATAGCGCAATGATGCCCGAAAGAGACATACTCAGCGCCACTTTAAACATGATGCCAAGCCACAGCGCGAGTTCACGAAAGTCCACTGTGGTCAACGCCCCGCCACCAATAGGCAAGGTTTTAAAACTGAACACCACCAGTTGGATCATCTTTAAATGACCATCGGTTGCTAAGAAGAACAAGGTCGCTAAAAACATAAACAATTGACCAAGCAAAGGGGTGTTCTGCCCGTTTACGGGGTCGACCATTGAAGCAAAACCTAAGCTGGCTTGCATACCCAATATTTGGCCAAGCATAACAAAGGTTTGGATTATAAACTGGGTGATCATGCCCATTGCAACGCCAATAATAATCTGCTCAAAGGTGGTCAAAAAACCTTTAAATGAAAGTAGTTCAACGGTCTCTGAAACGACAGGAATCGCGGGCATCACGGCGAAGGTAATAGCCAAACCTAAGTAGAGCCGCACTCGGGTCGGAACAAAGCGGGCCCCAGTGACTGACATCACCATCAGCATGGCGGAAATACGAGTGTAGGGCCAAAAATAGCTAGCAATCCACTCTAAAACGAGGCTTGTTGGGTACTCCATTCAAGCTCCTAGTACAGTACCTGTGGTAGCCGTTCAACGATAGAGAAGAAATACTCCATCAACATCTGCGTCATCCAATGGGCAAAGAACATCAGTGCCAGTAACGTCACAATGAGACGCGGTAAAAAGCTCAACGTCTGTTCGTTAATTGAGGTCGCGGCTTGGAAAATGGCGACCACTAAGCCAATCAACAAACTCGGGATGATGATGGCGCACACCATGATAAGCACCATCCACAGCGCGTCTCGAAACAGCTCAACAAAGACTTCAGGAGTCATTCGCGCCCCCGCTATAAAGCAAAACTGCCGGCTAGCGTTGAGAGGATCAAGTTCCATCCATCCACTAGTACAAACAGCATGAGTTTAAAAGGCAGCGAGACGATCATCGGCGAAAGCATCATCATACCCATCGCCATCAAAACAGACGCCACCACTAAATCAATGATTAAAAAGGGTAAAAATAGCATAAAGCCGATTTGAAACGCCGTTTTTAGCTCCGAGGTGATGAACGCAGGGATCAGCACCGCCATCGAGACCTCTTCAGGATTGGTTGCGTCAGAGCCCGATATCTCAACAAAGGTTTCTAAATCTTTGACTCGCGTCTGTTTCAGCATGAAGGCTTTTAGTGGCTCTTGAGCCGTATCAAACGCTTGACGCGCCGTCATCTGCTCATTGAGATACGGCTGCACAGCTTGCTCATTAATGGCGTTGATGACTGGTGACATAATGAAAAAAGTGAGAAAAATAGCGATGCCGATAATTACTTGGTTTGACGGCGTTTGTTGCAGGCCCATTGCCTGGCGCAAGATCGACATCACAATCACGATACGTGTAAAGGAAGTCATCAAAATGACCATGGCAGGCAAAAAACCCAACATGGTCATCAAGGCTAAAATTTGTAGATTGATCGAGTAATCTTGACTGCCATCTGAATTGGTCGTCATGGTAAATGCTGGAATACCGCCACCACCACTGACGCTACCAGCGGCTATCGTTTTAGAGGCACCACTGTCTTTATTCATCGCCGTTACTGTCACCGTTTCTGCGCCTACGGCGCTGGAAGGAATTGGCGTGGCTAACTCTTGCTCTGAAAACGCAAACGGGGTAAACAATAATGCCACCAGCAACATAGAAAGATGCCATAGATGAGCAAGGTAACCCAATGAGGCCGTGCGACTATTTCTTGTCATTTTTCTTTAGCAGCTGAGTCAGTTGACCGGCAAACGGACTGACCTCAGCCTCCTCCTGTTTGAGTGGGGCATCTAATTTGGCGATCAATTGGACGGATTGTGACGTGACTCCGACGAGAAATTGTTCTTCTCCCGCTTGCACAATAACGATACGCTCTTTAGTACCCACCGGCAGTTGACGTACAATGCTCAGCCCTTTTTGATTACCGAACGTGGGCACTCGCATGCGCTTTAACACCCAAGCCAAAAAGAGAATTAGCGCAATAACGAACAAAAGCGACCCGAAAGTGGTCGCTAAATCTAAGTGATCATTCGGCGCTGCCATCGCCTGGCTTGAACAGAGCAATAAACCGATCAGTTTTTTCATCCAAATACTTCTTTTTCGTAAACTGACGTTATGCTAACGCAGCTTTTTAATACGCTCAGTCTGGCTGATTACATCGGTTAAACGAATACCGAATTTATCGTTAACCACTACCACTTCTCCATGAGCAATCAAGGTGCCGTTCACCATCACATCCAATGACTCACCCGCGATGCGATCAAGCTCAACCACCGAGCCTTGGTTCAATTGCAGTAAGTTACGAATGCTGATCTTCGAACGCCCCACTTCCATCGAAATGGTCACAGGAATGTCCATGATCGTATCAAGTTTGCGGCGCTCATCTTCGGTGATCGGTGGTGAAGTGTCTTTCAATTCATCAAGAGGCGCGGCCAGAATTTCATCTACATCAATACTAGGCGCGGATGGGTCTTCCCCTAATGCGGCTGCCCATTCGTCTGCCAATCTTTGGTCGTCACTTGGTTCCATCTTCGTTACCTACTCTATTATTCTTCGTTATCTTCTTCGTCATCATCTTCAAATTCAGACATGATGTCTTTGCCTAAAAAGGCGAGATCCGTTTTTACTACATCAGGGCGTTTAATTTTTTCAGAGACTTGAACCGCCATTTTTTCACCAGAGCGGCCCATTTTCACTCGGTAAGTTGGCAGCTCTTCAACAAACATCGTTGCGTTTTTTGGCATTTTAATTGGGATGATATCGCCTACTTGTAGATCCATTAAGTCACGCAATGAAATGTCTTGTTCTAATAAATTGACTCGGAAATTGACGGGTACATCCATGATCTCTTCGCGCAGTGCAGAACTCCAACGCACATCGGTTTCCATTTTATCCGACTGGACACCCGCATCGAGTAACTCACGGATGGGTTCAACCATCGAATAAGGCATGACCACGTGGAAATCGCCGCCGCCGCCATCGACTTCGATATGAAACGAGCTCACTACGATCACTTCCGTTGGGCTGACGATGTTAGCCATACTTGGGTTCACTTCTGAATCCAAATATTCAAACTCAACGCCCATCACCGGTGACCAAGCTTCTTTGTAGTCACCGAAAACAATTTTTAACAGTAATTGAATGACACGTCGTTCTGTTGGCGTAAATTCGCGCCCTTCAATTCGAGCGTGGAAACGGCCATCGCCACCAAAAAAGTTTTCCACCAAAATGAAGACTAAACGCGCTTCCATCGTGACCAACGCGGTCCCTTTTAACGGACGAAAACGCACCATGTTCAAGCTGGTCGGAACATAAAGCGTATTTTGGTATTCACCAAACTTCATCATTTGTACGCCGTTAATCGACACTTCAGCCGTTTTACGCAGCATGTTGAACAAACTAATACGCATGTGACGAGCAAAACGTTCGTTGATAAGCTCCAGCGTAGGCATTCGCCCACGGACGATGCGGTCTTGCGAAGAGAAGTCAAAGTTAATCGCCGACTTATCGGCAACATCGTCATCGTCTTCCGCCTCATCAACACTGTCTACACCATGAAGCAGGGCATCAATTTCGTCTTGGCTTAATAAATCAGTCACTTCTCACCTACTGCATTACAAAATCGGTAAACAACACTTTTTCGATCACAGGTTGCCCAACCGCTTTAGTGAGTGCCGCTTTAATATCATCTGTCGCCTTATCTCTCAGCTCAATTCGCCCGGTAGGGCTACGAAGCTGTTCCACAGTGGCAGACGCAAAAGTGGCCAGTAAAGAACTTTCCACTAAAGGTGAATGGTAACGTGCAAGGCTTTCGTTTTCTGAACCTCGCACCATCAACTGCACTTTGATTTGCACCAAACGATCTTTCTTATCACCCGTGACGTTAAACACAAACGGCTGTGCAATATTAACGTAAGCTACAGGATCCGTTGGCAAAGCTTGCTGCGCTGCGGGGGCTTGCTCACTCGTGGCTTCACCCTCATCTCCGCTCATCAAAAAGAAAGCTGCACCACCACCACCAAGCAGTAACACTACGGCAGCAATAATGATAATCAGCAGTTTTTTCTTCCCTTTGGGGGCTTCCGCGCCTAACTCTTCATCGGCCATAATGTTCTCTATGTCGTTATTTTTAATATTAGTTTAAGCGTAATAACTGATTCCATCACGCTTTGA
>NZ_NDIM01000112.1:0-4477 GCF_002241375.1 Vibrio sp. V19_P1S1T109
GAGCCATACAGTTAGCGCAGCAAAGCACGTCTTCTAGCCACATTACATTTTTTCTATCTATTTATGATTTCTCTTATGACATGACGTCGATGCTCTCTGTTGATGAACGTGATGCTATGCGACGTGGTGTTATCCATCAGCGCGAGCAATGGATGAGGAAAGTAGCTGAACCGTATATTGATAGTTCGATCCAATTTGAAGTGAAAGTGGTGTGGCATAACCGCCCTTATGAAGCGATTATTGCTGAGATATTTTACGGAGAACATGACATTCTGATCAAAGGGACGCGTAAGCATGATGTCCTGGAATCCGTTATTTTTACACCGACAGATTGGCACTTATTGCGTAAATGCCCAACTCCAGTGCTATTGGTCAAAAATTCAGATTGGCCACAGAATGCGAATATAATCGCTTCGGTACATGTGGGGTCAGAAAATCCGGCTCATATTGATTTAAATGATTGCATGGTTGAACAACTAAAAAGCCTCACCACTCGTTTAGGTGCGACGCCTTATCTGGTCAATTCATACCCTATTACGCCAGCGAATATCACCATTGAGCTGCCCGAGTTTGATCCAATGACCTACACTGATGCTGTTCGTGGTCACCATTTGATGGCAATGAAAGCATTGCGACAAAAGCATGGTATAGATGAATCTCAAACACTTGTAGAACAAGGCTTGCCTGAAGACGTCATTCCTCAAGCAGCTGAAAAGCTCAATGCGGCGATGGTTATTCTTGGTACGACGGGGCGTACAGGGTTATCGGCAGTATTTATTGGCAATACGGCAGAACAAGTCATTGATAAAATTAACTGTGATGTTTTAGCATTAAAGCCGCATGGCTACGTGAGCCCTTTAGATCCTAAAACCTCTATTTAAAATGGCCCGATCTATCATCGATCCCCCTTGTCATAGACGAGGGGGATTTTTTATCTTCCTTACTTGTTAGATCTGGCATCTGCGCTATTTATCCGTATCATACGCACTCTATTTTGTTTTAAAGATTAAAGACCAGACACTGATGACTGAGCAAATTCAAGAGCGCACCAAAGCTCAACAATATAATTTCAATAAACTTCAGAAGCGTATCCGTCGTAATACGGGTCAAGCCATTGCTGACTTTAATATGATTGAAGATGGCGACCGTATTATGGTATGTCTTTCTGGCGGTAAAGATAGCTTTACCATGCTGGATATTCTAATGAGCCTTCAGAAAAGTGCCCCTGTTAGCTTTGAGCTTATTGCCGTGAATCTTGATCAAAAACAGCCCGGATTTCCTGAACACATTCTGCCGCAGTACTTAGAGCAACTAGGCGTTGAATATAAAATTGTCGAAGAAGACACGTATTCTATTGTTCAAGATAAGATCCCTGAAGGGAAAACCACCTGCTCACTTTGTTCACGCTTACGCCGCGGTATTTTGTACCGTACAGCCAAAGAACTCGGTGCGACGAAAATTGCGTTAGGCCATCACCGTGACGACATTCTAGAAACGCTATTTTTGAACATGTTTTATGGTGGAAAGATCAAAGGAATGCCACCTAAACTTGTGTCTGATAACGGTGAACATGTGGTAATTCGCCCTCTAGCCTACTGTCGTGAAAAAGACATTATCAAATATGCGAACATGCGAGAGTATCCGATTATTCCATGTAATCTATGTGGCTCTCAGCCAAACATGCAACGTCAAAACATTAAGCAAATGCTAAATGGCTGGGATAAACAGTTCCCTGGGCGCATCGAGACCATGTTTAGTGCAATGCAAAATGTAGTGCCTAGCCATTTGGCTGATTTCAAGTTGTTTGACTTTAAGTCGATTAACCGTGATTCAGGCGTTATTAATGGCGGCGACATTGGTTTTGATAAAGAAGAGATGCCAATCCTAGCGCTCGAAGATGAGGATAGCGTGATGGAGTTTGATCCTAGTTTGAAGTTGGATGTCACCAATCTTTGATATTCCTACAAAGATAAAACGAGTACGGGCTGCGAATGCAGCCCTATTGATATTAGCCCAACATGTCTAATGTTTCGCTTTGGGAAGATAAGGTAACACGCGAACCGTTTCTTGTGGCAACTGCATCGATCCACCTTCACCCAGCTGACTGAGCTCCACTTGGGCTTTGCCATCTTCTATGTTAATGGTTTCGCCGTTACTCAACTGAATGAGCGAATTCAAATTATTGGCAAATTCGAGTGTGACACCAGAAACATCGGGTGTGAACCAACTCGCAAACATCCCGCCGAGCTCTTCCAGTAATTTTTGCATCTGAGGTAATAAGATGGCGACCTGCTGGTAAGATATTTCTCCTTTGAACTGCTCTTTTGCCATAACAACAGTCGAAAAGTCACAACGCATATCTTGAGGAGTATCGACAAACACTAACGGATTCGCTTGCCGTAAATGATCGTCTAAAGGAAGTAGTAGCTCGTGGTTGCTACTGACTTTCAACGCTTCATAGTGCTTTTCTTTTTCCATCCAAGCCTTCTCTATTGGGCAGAGCTGCTTGGTATTGGCATTAAGGAAATAATAAGCGACTTTGACATTGGGGTACTCTTCTTTCACGTTATTTTTCATTGCTGAAAACAACTTGGAGTATGTAAACATATACTCTTGAGCGTTAACGGGAAATGCGTTAGCAAGGCATAACGTTGTCAGTAATAAGGTAAGCGTTCTTTTTTTCATTATTATTCTGTCCAGAAAGGCTGATTGTGACGCATCATAGATTGAAGATCTTGCACATAAGCTTCTCCGCGCTCTGAGTATTTCAGTAAGCCATTGGTCATCTCCATGGCACTGTCGGCACTCAATAAATCGGCATTATTTTTTCTTAATCGAAAACGAATCTCTCGTAAATCATGATAAGCGGAGTTGCGGTTAACATTCATGAAGTAACCGTGGATTGACTCTTGAACAGAACCAAAACTCGCCACTTCGTGAGTCATACCTTCCACTCGTTGCAAAGGTACCAACCCACACCCTACACTGTAACACCATTGACCGAAATAGTTGTTTCCTTCAGTTGCAAAGCGAGAGGTTCCCCAAGCCGATTCATTCGCTGCCTGGGTCAAGACTAACGCTTCGGGTAAAACGTCAACTCGATGCAGCATGTTTTCTAACCATGCGCTAGTGATGCCTTCTGCAGGAATCGGTACTTCATATCGCTTAGAGAGTTTTTGCGCCTCACTATAGTCACTTTTGGCTATCTGATTGCTTAGATGATGTTGTGCAATCCTCTCTAATATTTCACGCTCTCGCAAAACACGTAAATTTTCCCAAGCTATCCCTGGTTTTAAGAAAGAAAAAAAAGCATGCTTTTTCTCATTCACATCATCGATGGCTGAGAAGTCAGGCGCTTTGCCAATAGCTCTTGCACCTTGCAAAGATGGAATGTCGCTTTTGTAAGTCGTCTCGGTTGAGGTTTGCTTGACGTAATAAACGCTGCAGCTCACAACCACGAGCGAGATGGCGGTAAGTAAGATTATTTTACGCATTGAACACCTGAGAATTTGGATTATTGTCGGATTGATTAGTCGCTATGATCTTTAGTTTGATGCCAAACATATTGCGATAAATAATCCCTTTAGCATGGAAGAAGAAAGGTAATACAAAAATGAAACCTATCCCATAAAAGAGCGCGGCGGCAACGAACATCAGCATGATCACGGAATAAATCACGGCAATAGGAACGATTTTTTTATTTACTGCGCGTAAGGATAATAGCAGTGATTGCATAGGTGGAACCCGTTTTTCGCAGATCAATAAGATGGATTGGCTAAACGCAATACTCAAATACATTGATAGCAATGGGAAAATCATTCCTGCTACACCTTGCAGTAATAAGCTGAATAGCGTTGCTAAAATCACTGGGATGGTGAACTGTAATCCCTTACCTATATGTCTTGGCTGTGTTCTTAACCCAGCGACATGACTCATCGCCATTAAGCTCACGCCAGCATAAATAGGTGCACTAACGACCTCATAGCTAAAATTAGCCACAAAAATAGCTTGTACAATATTGCCTGTGAAAGCTTCTGGTGTTTCTAACGCATCCAAGATTAGTGATGGATCACCCAGTTGCAATTTTAAAGCAATATAGAAGATCGCAAGCTGCACAAATAAAAGAATCACGATGGAAGGAGAAAAGGAGATAAATTGCTTGATCGTACAATCCCATGCCTCTTTGAGCACGGCGTTAACTTTTAGCTCGTAATCTCCCTTGAGCGCATGCTCTACACTACCGCCTAAATTGAAATCTTTTTCAATATCATTATTCATAAAATGTCCTAGGCAACGGAAAAGCAAGTTGCCTGTATTTGGGTCACAAAGTTATTGTCATTATACTGCAATACACTCTAGTCCAAAATCAGAAGCCTAAACTGATCTTGCATTATTATGTGTTTGGTTGATAATTAACCACTTGAAAGCATTGAACAGTTAGTTAGTTCTGTATGGTAATCAATCTTTACTGCTACCT
>NZ_NDIM01000238.1:0-4454 GCF_002241375.1 Vibrio sp. V19_P1S1T109
CTTTTCGTCTTGTCCTTGCGCCTTGAAATGGTAACATCTTGCGCACAACTCATCTTAAGGATCCCTTATGAAAGTCATCAGTTTTAACATCAACGGTTTGAGAGCTCGCCTTCATCAACTGCAAGCGATTATTGATAAGCATCAACCTGATGTCATTGGACTTCAAGAAATCAAAGTACACGATGACGCTTTTCCTCTTGAGGATGTTGAAGCTATGGGCTACCACGTCTATTTCCATGGTCAAAAAGCGCATTATGGCGTCGCCATGTTGTGCAAGAAGGAACCCATTTCAGTACAGAAAGGCTTTCCTAGCGATAATGAAGATCATCAAAAACGCATGATTATGGCCACTTTTGAAGATGAAAACGGCCAAAAAACAACCATACTCAACGGCTATTTTCCTCAAGGAGAGAATATTTCCCATGAAACAAAATACCCCTATAAGCGTCAGTTTTATAAAGATCTAATGGGTTACTTAACGACACATCATTCCCCTGACGAACAAATAATTGTAATGGGAGACATTAACATCAGCCCTATCGACTTTGATATTGGGATTGGTGAAGCCAATAGAAAGCGCTGGTTGCAAACGGGAAAATGCTCTTTCCAACCTGAAGAGCGCGAATGGTTACAAACTTTAATGGACTGGGGTTTTGTTGACACATTCCGTCAGTTAAATCCGGATGTAAATGATCAATTTTCGTGGTTTGATTATCGCTCACGCGGCTTTGATGATAACCGCGGGCTACGAATCGACGTCATTTTAGCGACCCCGAACCTAGCAAAAAAATGCCAAGAGGCCGGCATCGACTATGAACTTCGAGGAATAGAAAAACCTTCTGATCACGCGCCAATTTGGTCCAGTTTTTCTTTGTAGGAACAGAAAGTAACGTGCCCATAAGAAGCGCGCATTCAGCGCGCTTCTTATTTTAATCTATGCCTTGATTATAGAAACAAACTCGGTACAACAAATTGCTACTCGCAGCCTTTCAGCTTAATGGGCGCAAATAAGCTAAGAAGCGTTTTTCAGCCTGTTTAAAGCAGAACAAAATAATAAAGGTCAAGCCCATATAGAACAAACCTGCGGTTAAAAATGACTCGAATGGAGCATAATAACGAGAGTTCACTAAACGCGCAGCCCCCGTTAAATCCATAATGGTAACAATACCAGCAACCGCCGAACCGTGAAGCATGAAGATAACTTCATTACTATAAGCGGGCAGTGCACGCCTTAACGCACTCGGTAGAATAATTCGTCGATACGTTTTCCAAGTACTCATTCCGTATGCCTTCGCCGCTTCAACTTCGCCTTTCGGCAAACCATTGATCGCGCCGCGAATAATTTCAGCCGTGTAGGCGGACGTATTGAGAACAAAAGCAACCAACGCGCAAAACCAAGCGTTTTCCCATAAGGTATCTTTCACCGGGAAAAATTGATCCATTCCATAGTAGATGAGATAAAGCTGGACCAATAACGGTGTACCACGAAAAAAGTAGGTATAAGCCCATGCTGGAGTACGAATAAAATAGTTGTGGCTATTTCTAGCAATTGCTAAGGGGATGGCAAGGCTCAAACCGATGATTAGCGACAAACCCACCAGCCAAACCGTTGTCCACAGCCCACTAAAATAAATTGGTAGGCTTTGAGCAATAAGGGAAAAATCCATATTTACCTCGTGTGAATGCTGAACTTGCGCTCAACCAATTTGAGAAGACCGGTTGATACACTGGTAAAGAAAAGGAAGATCACTGAGACAGCCATATAAAAGGTGAATGGCATTTTTGTCGAACCCGCCGCGAGTGAGCTGACTCTGACCATATCTTCTAATCCAATAATGGAAACAAGTGCCGTCGTTTTGAGCAATACCAACCAGTTGTTACCAAACCCTGGCAATGCATGACGAACCATTTGAGGAAGCAAAATGCGTCTAAATGCTAAGGTAGAACTCATACCATACGCTTTCGCCGCTTCCATCTCTCCTTTATCAACCGCCATAATAGCGCCACGAAAGGTTTCAGCCATATAGGCACCGAAAATGAAACCTATGGTTAGTATTCCAGCAATGAAAGGGCTAACATCAATATAATCGGGGAGATAAGCGGTCCATTCATGGCTCGGGTCACTTGCCATAAACCAATTGTTTAGCCATTCGTTGATTGAATAAAGGCTATTATTCAACAATATTTGACCGCCAAAGAAAATAAGCATCATTAACACAAGGTCTGGAATACCGCGAATGATGGTCGTATAAAGAGTGGCAATGGCTCTTGCCCAACGGTAAGGTGCAAGCTTGGCTAGCGCACCTAGCATGCCAAGTAACATGGCAAGTAATAAAGAGAGCACGGCAACTTCAATGGTCAGCACCGCTCCCTTCAAAATTGAGGCTTCATATCCGTGTAGGTCCAACATAATTCATCCCTAGTCCCTGGAGAATTTAACGGCTGGGTACTTCTGGAACTAGGATCCAGCCGTTAAGAATCAATGGATTCCCATCATAATTGAGAAGGTGGAGTCAACTGAGCTAACCAGTCCTAATTACAGAGTGATCGATAAACATATTCATATGCTCGGCTCACTCTCACCTTCTAATTATATGGGTAAGATATGATGTTACAGCTTATTCACCGTATACATCGTAATTAAAGTATTTGGTCGCAATTTCTTGGTAAATCCCTTGTTGACGAAGAGATTTAATCGCCATATCAAGTTTTTGAGTGAGATCTTTGTCTTGTTTACGAACCGCAATACCAAAACCATCGCCAAACCATTTCGGATCGGTTAATGATGGGCCGACGAACTCATACGCTTCGCCGCCCGCTTTGTTAAGCACACCCTCTTCCAATGCAGAGGCATCACCCAATACTGCCGCAATACGACCATTGGCGAGGTCAAGATAGGCTTCATCAAATGAACCATAACGGACAATTTCAACTGCATCGCCATAATTATCAGTAAGATACTTATCGTGCGTTGTTGCACGTTGTACACCAATTTTCACCCCTTTTAGACCTTCTTTAGAAAAATCCAACGCGGCTCCTTTCTTGGCGATAAATTTATTGGGAATTAATGCGTACTTACCAGTGAAATCGACTTTTTTCTTGCGCTCGTCGGTAATCGACATAGCTGCAATAATCGCGTCATATTTACGTGCGAGCAGTGATGGGATAATACCATCCCAGTCTTGTGGAACGATTTTACATTCCACTTTCATCTCCTTGCACAACGCATTGGCCATATCAACATCAAAGCCTTTGAGAGATCCATCAGCCTCTGTCCAGCTAAAAGGAGGATAAGCCCCTTCTATACCAAAACGAACCGTCTTCCATTCTTTCGCTTGGGCCATACCAGTCATTGCACTAGCAGCAACGGCTGCAACTAATAACCACTTTTTCATTTCCATACTCCTGTGATTGAGGTCTTACTTATTTATCATGCTATGTTTATGTTGGTTTTGCTTAATATTTATGTCGTGACGAATACCACAACATAATGAACACATTAATAAATAGAGGATATAAATTGTTTTAACCGTTCAGATTTAGGCTGGGTGAACAGGATGGCTGGATCTCCTTGCTCTTCCACTAAACCTTGGTGCAAGAACATCACATGGTTTGAAACATCGCGAGCAAAGGCCATTTCATGAGTCACTACCAGCATAGTACGGCCTTCTTCTGCCAAGTCTCTCATAACACCCAACACTTCACCCACCAATTCAGGATCAAGTGCAGAAGTGGGCTCATCAAACAGCATGACTTCTGGCTCCACGGCTAACGCTCTAGCAATCGCCGCACGTTGTTGTTGCCCACCAGAAAGGTGACCAGGATAATAGTCTTTACGTTCATACAGGCCGACTTTTTTTAGCAGCACCTCAGCACTCTCGATGGCTCGTGCTTTCGGTACTCCTAACACATGAATTGGTGCTTCAATAACGTTTTCTAACACCGTCATGTGCGACCAAAGGTTAAATCCCTGAAATACCATAGCAAGGCGTGAGCGAATTCGTTGCACCTGCTTTTCACTCACAGGTGAAGCTTCACCTTGCCGATTTTTTTTCATTTGAATGAGTTCACCATTGACCCAAATATCACCAGAGGTTGGTGTTTCAAGTAAATTGATGCATCTAAGAAAGGTACTTTTTCCCGAGCCAGAAGAACCAATAATGGAGATCACATCACCCTTACGAGCTTCTAGCGAGATTCCTTTTAGTACTTCGTTTTGACCAAAGGTTTTGTGCAGCTCTTTAATATTCAGCGCCGGTACATCAGTCATTGCGCTTAACTCCCTGTATTTGCTACTGCAGAGTATTCCAACTCCCATTTTTGATACAAACTAGCATTCACACCGAAAACATGCAACAAATTATTAACCTGCAAAATAAGGATATTTAGTTATTTTATCTGATTAAAAATTCACATTTTAGCCAATACTTCTCCGTATGGCGCATATAAATGGC
>NZ_NDIM01000255.1:0-4426 GCF_002241375.1 Vibrio sp. V19_P1S1T109
TTTCTACCTGGGTATATTCACGCTGATAGAAGTGCTTCATCTGCCAATTGGTTGGAATTTCTGCCTCGGGTACATCCGGGAAATAGGTTTCATACATATCTTTAAAACGCCGATGAGCATAAGGAAATGAATAACCTTTTTCAGTTAGCAAATACTTCTGAATAGCAATTCTGAATAGCTTTTCGATGAACTCGTCAACATTGACTCCAGAGCCCGGATCATACTTTCTGGGCCGCCCTAACTTTGTTTTGCCTGGAGTGCGCTTTTTGCCTTTTGCGCCGGAATTTTTATAATCGGGAAGAAGCGCGTTAACAATCTGCCCCCGCTGCCAGTATTGGCGAATTAGGCGATACAATGTTTGTTTGGTTGTTTTGTGATTAGCCATGACCAGATCAATGGCTTTAGCGCGTTGTTTCGGCTGATAGTATTCTTCAAGATGGATGATCGGGCTTATCAGTTTATAGTTTTGGTCTCTTTTTACTTGAGCTGTACTGCCATCTTCAGGCGAGAGCATGATCAAATAGGAATAGGGATCTTCGACTCGGTGTAACGATTCATCTTGAATCGCCAAATCCAGCGAATATAAGTCAATAATGCCGGGGAATGCGCTTTTATTATCGATCGATATCCAAACAAAATTGTTTCCGAATCGGCTCAAAATCCGGAATCGCTCGTTCTCGTACTCCAGGACCTCATTGATTCGAAACATGACGAGCTCCTATTAAGTTCCCCATGTTCTCAACAACGAAATCCTTACCTTTTAGCAGATGGAACGGTTGGGAAAACATATCAAAGTAGAAACAGCGATTAGCCAATAATTGCCTGATTTCATAAATAGAAGAACCATCAGGCTGATTGTAAATACGGTCAGTCAACTTACAGATATCAGTAACCGTTTTATTCGGATTTTGCTGAAAAAGATCACTGTAGTACGCAGTCCTATCTAACAAGACTTCATCATCAATCTCATCCTGCTCAGCCGGGTATACCCAGCTAATATTCTGGACAAGGGTTGGGGATACATCGTTTTCAGTGACCAGAAACCAAGGAACCTTTTTCAGTAACCAATAACGGCGTTCAATTTCCAGTTTTTCAATAACACGGGGATCTTTTAAAAAATTAGTGTACTTGGCTTGAATGACATACTGTGGGAGTTGGAGATCCAAGCAATCAACCAAAAAATCAGATGACATGTACGTTTTTACACCGGCTTCGGCTGGATGTTTAATTCCACTATCAAGCGCAATATCAAGCGTTTCTTCGCGCCTAAGTGGAAACTGCTCGCGAATATCGGTTGTTTGGGAGTTCCATTCAAGAGTTAAAAATACAGCAAGTTCTAAATCGGATAGCAAATGATGAGTACGCTGGCTTTTATGACCAAAGACACGATGAGAGCGACCATCGGATGGGACATCCCGAACAGTTATCCAAGGATGATAATGAACACCCAAGCCATTACCTCGACCTTCTTTTATCCAGCGTTTGTATTTCGTTTCAGAGGGTGCGTACTTGCTTTTTGCCATATAAAACCATCACACTTTGCTTACAAAACAAGCATAAACGCAACAGATTTAGTATGCAACTTTATTACTCAACAATTCTTATATAGTGAACACAATCAATGAGCAGCAATTTATACTAACAACCGATACTTCGTGTCACAATACAGATTTGGTACGACAGAATAGCTCGGTGATCACAAAGTCTAAGCAGGTCACAGTAACAAGCTTTTGGACAAAAATCCGTTTCAGAAAATATAACATTAGCGATTCTTGAATAACGAAATGTATGGAAAATCGCTTCCTGAGTCATTATTGTGATTGATAAAGCACAGCAAGCTCCCGATTATATTAATAATCGAACCACAACATTATCTTGGCTATGCAAATCAAACGAGACTTTGACTACTACCACAACCTACACAATGTCATTACTCACGCCTTACTTCACTTGTTATGTAAAGTGTCAGCATCTCCCCGCTTTGTGCCAGTCGCAACGCGCAATGAAATCTTGATAAAATACCTCAAGCCTAAGCTCAACGATAAGTCTCTATCAAATATAAAAAAAGACATCAAACTGATGCTCAGCGTTGCGAGAAAAAACGGTGGGAACCTAGAAATGAAACTGCATCAACTCAGCACTGAATCGAATCAAACGAAACTCGTCGGGGCTGAAAAGCTCTATAACCTACTCGTCCACCTTCATGATGAAGAAGGTATTGAGTCTCGGCTGTTTGAAGAAGGTAGCGAAGCGGAGCCTGGCATTCTTTACATGTTAGAAGAGCAAGTCGAACACAGTTTTGACCAAGAACATAACCAAGTGACACCGTTATCGATGCTTATCCAGCTAGATCGTGCACCAGAGCTCATCAATTCAATTAACGCTCACGGTCTGTTCCTTGCCGAAATGAAAGAGTGGAACGCAGAGTTACATCAAGCCCATATTTTAGTGCACCCTACTTAAAACATGACTGCGACGATAACTGTCATATGACACTTCACCAGAAGGTGATACGAGAATTAATAGAGCGCATCAAAATACGATGGCCGTGGTTTTCTAGCTGGTTTTGGATAAAAACGCGTCAGTGGCTTTTCTAATTTAGTAAATTATCGATAACTGTAGTTATCACAAGCGTGCTGTATCAAGTTCTTCCCTTAAACTTAGGTCACCAGTTGTATCCAATCTTTGAGTCATTAAAACGAAATTCTATCTTCAAAAATACACGCCACTACTCCTTGAGATAAATTGAATTATCTAAGGTCAAATAGAAGTAGCAGAGTTTGACAAACCCAAGGGAGCAAGTCGCAGCATGCACTTACCATTTTTCTTGCCATACATATACATTGTGACCTTATGTCAAAATCTAATGTGCATATCTTATCTTTTCAGGTAATTAAAGATACAATATGAGCACTGCACCATAGACAATAACAGGCATAACATGGCTCACACGGCATATCTCTCAGTTATCGGTAAAAAACAAGGTTGTATATCCCTTGGTTGCAACACGAAAGACTCTATAGGAAATAAGGCTCAAGTATCGCATTCAAATGAAATCACCGTTCTGGCGTGTAACTTCACCTTAAACAAACACGGCGGACCTGCCGAAGTCGTCATTACCAAACCCATTGATAAAGCCTCTCCACTTCTTGGTAATGCCTTTTCTAAACAAGAGCATTTACAGTGCACAATCAATTTCTTTCGTACTAATGAGCAAGGCTATAACGAAAACTTCTATACTATTGAGTTGGTTGACGCCTTAATTACCACCCTGTCTTTTGACCAACCTAACGTACTGAACTCTGGCGATGAAGATATGTCAGAAACCCTTCACCTCTCTTACCGAGACATCACTTGGAAACATAAAATAGCTGGCACTGAAGGTTATGAAACATGGGAGAGCAACTTAGGGTGAGAAATCAAACTTCGCCCGATGCATGGGACATTCGAGAAGTCGAAAAGGCAGGGAAAGGACTCACTATGCAAGCCGTCACGCTGTCACACCGCTATATTTCGAATGGTGGGCTAAAGATGCAGTTTGTTCGTGACGTTGATCGTTTTGAACAATGTCTTGTTAACGATTTTAAGAACGGTAAAAAAAACAAAGAAACGGTATTCAAAGAACTTCGAAAAGAAAGACAAAACTTGATGGACCAAGGTGCCCTAATTGCCAAAAAAGGGGTTGGTTTTATCGCGGGTGTGATGCAAGTAGCCGCAGGCGCGGGGGTCTGTTACTACTCTGCCACTTACCTTTGCTCAATTGGTGCAACAATGATGGCTCATGGCGCGAATAACATGTATGAAAATGGCAAATACTTTTGGGATGGCGATGAGAATCCCACGGGGCTAGTTCGAGAAGGCTATCAACATGCAGCAGAGTATTTAGGTTACTCCAAATCTCATGGCGATATTGCCTACTATAGCTCTGATTTAGCCATGTCAGCCTATGGAGCTATAGCCAAAACCAACACGGCTAAAAATGCAGTAGAGGCGTATCAAATTGCCTCCAAACCTAACTTAAAGCCTATGCCATGGACAAGCACCCCAAAAGCCAAACAATTTAAGTTATTTAGATACAGCTCAGAAGACTATCTAAGAGGATATCAAGCATCAAGTAGGTTATCACTAGGAGCTGGGGCATTAAGTGACAGCATTACAGCATACTCACTATATGATGAGGTCAAAAAATGATAACCATTACGTGGTATTCATTTTCATCTATTTCCCTCATTTATCTGCTATGGCGAATAAACCACGTACCATCAAAAGGTATCACTCTGCTATGTAGGTTTTTATTATTTTTGATCTTAGGTGGGCAATTTTGGGCAATTTTTCAGATTGGAACAAAAACAGCAGGAGTTTCATCTAAGATACCTTTTTTCGAAGATTTTTTTATTAAATATCTCGATTTACCTAACCTTGAAAT
>NZ_NDIM01000314.1:0-4340 GCF_002241375.1 Vibrio sp. V19_P1S1T109
TTTTTATACTCTCGCTATTGTGCGCTCACTGTATTGAATTATTACGATGAGGTGAGCTGTGAATGTGTGGATTTTGCTACAAGGTTTTGGATTAGGTGCAACGATGATTATTCCTATTGGTGCACAAAATGCCTATGTGCTAAACCAAGGAATTAAGCGCAATCACCACTTAACGACGGCGACCATCTGTAGTCTACTGGATGTGATTTTTATTTCTCTGGGTATATTTGGTGGCGGTGCCCTACTCTCAAGTAACGAAATCTTACTGACCTCAGTTACCTTAGGCGGTGTTGCTTTTCTCTCATTTTATGGATTTATTTCTTTAAGGAGTGCCTTCACTTCAACAAGCACTAATGAATCGGATGGCGAAGTGATCGCACGTGGTAAACGAACGGTTATTTTAGGCGCGTTAGCCGTTACTGTGCTTAACCCACATTTATACTTAGATACGGTTGTGATTTTGGGATCGATTGGTGGTCAGTTTGAAGGCCATGATCGCATCGTGTTTGCGCTAGGAACCATGATGGCCTCTTTTGTATGGTTTTATTCTTTATCAATTGGTGCTGCGAAACTGGGGCCGACGCTCTCAAAGCCTAACGTGAAGAAAGGAATAGACATGGCCGTAGCTGCAATGATGTTTAGCATCGCCTTTATCCTTGCAAAAGGGCTGGCAATTCAATATCTGGTGTAAGTGTATAACCAACAAAAGGAAAGGGCATGAACTGAATAATCATTTCATGCCCTTTTCACTTGATTGAAAATGAATTAATTCATTTTATTCAGATGAACATCCATTTGTGGGAATGGGATCTCAATACCTTCTTTATCTAACTCTTCTTTGATGGCTTGTAACAAATCAAAATAAACAGCCCAATACTCTGCCGTTTTCACCCAAGGGCGAACCACAAAATTGACTGAAGAATCGGCCAAGGCCATTACACCAATAGTCGGTGCAGGATCTTTCAATAAACGAGGCTCTGCCGCGACTACTTTAGCCAGCACTTCCTTGGTTTTTTGCAGATTGGACTTATAAGAAACACCAATCACCAAATCAATACGACGAGTGTCATGGCGTGAATAGTTAACAATTGGGCCACTGATGATCGAACCATTAGGCACAATCACCATTTTATTGTCAGGCGTGCGCAGTACTGTTGAAAAAATTTGAATCGATTCAACCGATCCAGCAGTACCACTCACTTCCACGTAATCACCGGATTTGAATGGGCGGAATGCCACAATCAAAACGCCCGCAGCAAAGTTTGATAGGGAGCCTTGTAGCGCTAAACCAACCGCCAATCCAGCCGCACCGATAATGGCCACAACAGAAGCGGTTTGCACACCAATGCGACCTAAAGCGGCAATTAATACCACCACAAATAGCGTATAACAGACTAGACCATGAACAAACTCAACAACTGCTTTGTCCATGTCTTTCTTTTTCAGAGCCTTGGCAACACTTCCAGCCACAGCTTTAACAACAATGTTACCGATAAATAGGATCAGAATAGCGGAAATAATATTGACGCCGTATTGTATCAAAAGATCTGAATTATTGGTCAGCCAAGTATTGGCTTGCGCTAAACCATCGACTAATGGAGCTTCGATGCCCATTGATTCACCTGACATATTGCATTTCCTCTTTATAAAATCATTTTGAATGTTGTTACCACTGAACATCAAAAACAAAAAACGACTGACAGCAGAGTGTCAGTTTTTTGGCACAATATCTCACTTTGGTTATGTTGCAAAGTCAGTTTTATGTAAACACTGACAAAACAAATAGTTACTTGGAAGCATTGATATGAGCTTGTTAGAGGTTAAGCAATATTTTAACAATCCGCCAGTCATTTTGTCTGAATCTCGGCCATAAAAAAACCCGCTCATTGAGCGGGTTCATCACTTAGTCCAGATAAATGAACTTATAGTACGTCGATCGCATTAAGGTCAGCGAAGGCTTTCTCTAAACGAGCAACCATCGATGCTTGACCAGCACGTAGCCATACGCGTGGATCGTAGTATTTCTTGTTTGGCGCAGATTCACCCGTAGGGTTACCAATTTGACCTTGTAGGTAATCATGGTTTTCAGCTTCGTACTGACGGATACCGTCCCAAGTTGCCCACTGAGTATCAGTATCGATGTTCATTTTGATAACACCATAGCTGATTGATTCTTTGATCTCGGCTTCAGAAGAACCAGAACCACCGTGGAATACGAAGTTTAGAGAGTTTGCTGGAAGGCCAAATTTCTCAGAAACATACGCTTGTGAATCACGTAGGATAGTTGGAGTCAGTACCACGTTACCCGCTTGGTAAACACCGTGTACGTTACCGAAAGAAGCTGCGATAGTGAAACGGTGGCTCACTGCGCTCAATTTCTCGTAAGCGTAAGCTACGTCTTCAGGAGAAGTGTACAGCTCAGATGAATCCATGTCTGAGTTGTCAACGCCGTCTTCTTCGCCACCAGTACAACCCAGTTCGATCTCGATAGTCATACCCATTTTAGCCATACGCTCTAGGTATTTCGCACAAGTTTCAACGTTCTCTTCTAGAGACTCTTCAGAAAGGTCTAGCATATGAGAAGAGAATAGAGGCTTACCAGTTTGAGCGAAGAACTCTTCGCCTGCGTCTAGTAGACCGTCGATCCAAGGAAGTAGTTTCTTCGCAGCGTGGTCAGTGTGAAGAATAACAGGCACACCGTAAGTTTCTGCTACAGCGTGAACATATTTCGCGCCAGCAACCGCACCTAGGATTTGTGCACCTTGACCAGCAAGTTTAACGCCTTTACCAGCAAAGAAAGCCGCGCCACCGTTAGAGAACTGAACAACCACTGGCGCTTTCACTTTAGATGCAGCTTCAAGAACCGCATTGATAGAGTCAGTGTTCACTACGTTTACTGCAGGAAGAGCAAAGTTATTTTGTTTTGCAACTTCAAATACTTTCTGTACGTCATCGCCAGAAATTACGCCTGGTTTTACGAAATCGAAGATCTTAGACATGGATTTGATCCTATTTTTTCTATCGTTTTAAAAATAAAACAGTTAAGTTTAAATTCTTGCAAACGTTTGCTCACAACTGGCGTCATTCTATCAGAATAAAAACACACGTGCAGCAAACAAGAAAGCGGGAATCACTCCCGCTTTCATTAGTCATTAAGCTTTCGCGCGTGCTTCTAGCATTTCAACCGCTGGTAGTACTTTACCTTCAACAAACTCAAGGAATGCACCGCCGCCAGTAGAGATGTAAGATACGTCGGCTTTGATACCGAACTTGTCGATTGCCGCTAGTGTGTCACCACCACCAGCCACTGAGAAACCTGCAGATTTCGCAATCGCTTCAGAGATACCTTTTGTACCTGCTTCGAAGTTTTTGAATTCAAATACGCCAACAGGACCGTTCCATAGAATGGTTTTTGCGTTAGCGATGATTTCAGCCAGTTGTGCGGTTGAGTCTGGACCTAGGTCGAAAATCATATCGTCATCTTGAACATCCGCCACGTTTTTGATTTCCGCTTCTGCGTTTTCATCAAAGGCTTTTGCACAAGCAACATCTGTTGCTACTGGAATAGAACACTCTTTCATCAACTTTTTAGCCGTTTCAAGCAAGTCTGCTTCATATAGAGACTTACCTACGTTGTGGCCTGCTGCTGCGATGAAAGTGTTAGCAATACCACCGCCAACAACCAGTTGGTCAGCAATTTTAGATAGCGATTCTAGAACCGTTAGTTTAGTAGACACTTTTGAGCCACCAACGATAGCCACTAATGGACGCTCTGGGTTATCCATGGCTTTGCCTAGTGCTTCAAGTTCTGCTGCCAATAGTGGACCAGCACAAGCGATAGGTGCTTGCATACCAATGCCGTGAGTTGAGGCTTGTGCACGGTGAGCCGTACCAAATGCATCCATCACAAATACGTCGCAAAGAGCGGCGTACTTTTTAGATAGTTCTTCTTCGTTCTTTTTCTCGCCTTTGTTAAAGCGAACGTTTTCTAGAACAACAAGCTCACCTGCGTTTAGCTCTAGGCCATCTAGGTAATCTTTTGCCAGTTTTACTTCGCAATCTAGCGCGTCGTTCAGGTAATTAACCACTGGTAGTAGAGAGAACTCTTCCGCGTATTCGCCTTCAGTTGGACGACCTAGGTGAGAAGTAACCATCACTTTAGCGCCCGCCGCTAGGCAGTGCTGAATTGTTGGTAGCGATGCAAGAATACGTGCATCAGAAGTTACTTTGCCATCTTTCACTGGTACGTTTAGGTCAGCACGGATAAATACGCGTTTACCTGCTAGGTCCAGGTCGGTCATCTTGATTACAGACATGGTTTGTCCTCTCAAATATTAATA
>NZ_NDIM01000124.1:0-4314 GCF_002241375.1 Vibrio sp. V19_P1S1T109
TCTAGCGTGAGCTAGTTAAAATCTTCACTTCATTGAAGTTCCGGTATTCGTGTTACCGAGTGAGCTTCGATGGGTTATTTTCAATCAAACTCAACACGTGTTGCTTGGTATGCAACACCACTGTAAGGATTATACATGCCTATTATTACTCTTCCTGACGGCAGTCAACGTCATTTTGAACACCCAGTATCGACAATGGAAGTTGCAGCTTCTATCGGCCCTGGTCTTGCAAAAGCAACGATCGCAGGCCGTGTCGATGGTGTGCGCGTCGATGCGTGCGATCTTATCGAAAATGATGCTAGCCTTGAAATTATAACGACAAAAGATGAAGTTGATGGTTTAGAGATCGTACGCCACTCTTGTGCGCACTTACTTGGCCATGCATTAAAGCAACTTTATCCACAAGCCAAAATGGCGATTGGTCCGACGATCGACAGCGGCTTCTACTATGATATCGATCTTGAGCAATCACTCACGCAAGATGATTTAGAGCAAATCGAAAAGCGCATGAAAGAGCTTGCCAAGACAAAATATCAAGTTGTCAAAAAGAAAGTCAGTTGGCAGGAAGCCCGTGATGCTTTTGAAGCTCGCGGTGAAACATACAAGATGGAAATCTTGGATCAGAACGTGGCTCGTGATGACAGACCAGGTCTATACCATCATGAAGAATACATTGACATGTGTCGTGGTCCTCACGTACCTAACATGAGCTTCTGCCAACACTTTACCCTGCTTAGCATTGCTGGCGCGTACTGGCGTGGTAACAGTGATAACAAGATGCTACAGCGCATCTATGGTACGGCATTCCATGACAAGAAAGCACTTCAAGCCCATTTAACGCGTTTAGAAGAAGCGGCTAAACGTGACCATCGTAAAATTGGTAAGCAACTCGATCTATTCCATATGCAGCAAGAAGCTCCAGGGATGGTATTCTGGCACCATAACGGTTGGTCTATATTCCGTGATCTTGAAGTGTTCATTCGCCAAAAACTCAGTGAGTACGACTACCAAGAAGTAAAAGGTCCATTAATGATGGACCGAGTTCTATGGGAGCGTTCTGGTCACTGGGATAAATATGCGGATGCCATGTTCACGACGTCATCTGAAAACCGTGAATATGCAATTAAACCGATGAACTGCCCAGGCCACGTTCAAATATTTAATCAAGGTTTGAAATCATACCGTGATCTGCCATTGCGTATGGCTGAGTTTGGATCTTGCCACCGCAATGAACCATCAGGTTCATTACATGGTATTATGCGTGTTCGTGGCTTTACTCAAGATGACGCCCATATTTTCTGTACCGAAGATCAAATTCAACAAGAAGTGACATCTTGTATCAAGATGGTCTACGACACCTACACGACGTTCGGTTTTGATAACATCGTTGTTAAGCTGTCTACACGCCCAGAAAAACGTGTTGGTAGTGATGAAATTTGGGATAAATCGGAAGAAGCATTAAAGCTTTCACTGCAGGCAATGGATATCCCATTTGAAATTCAAGAAGGTGAAGGCGCATTCTACGGCCCTAAAATTGAATTTACTTTGCATGATTGCTTAGATCGTGCGTGGCAATGTGGTACAGTGCAGCTGGATTTCAATTTACCTGCTCGTCTAGGCGCGACATATGTTGGCGAAAGTAACGAGCGTCTTGTTCCGGTTATGATTCACCGTGCAATTTTGGGTTCACTTGAGCGCTTTATCGGTATCCTTATCGAAGAGTATGCAGGTTTCTTCCCTACGTGGTTAGCGCCGGAACAAGCGGTAATTATGAACATTACTGATAAACAGTCAGTTTACGCTCAGGAAGTAGCACAAAAACTACAAAAATGTGGAATTAGAGCCAAAGCAGACTTGAGAAATGAGAAGATTGGCTTTAAAATCCGCGAACACACTTTAAAGCGTGTACCGTATATGCTTGTCTGTGGTGACCAAGAGATGGAAGCCGGAGAGATCGCAGTACGTACCCGCAGGGGCAAGGACTTAGGTAAATTTAAATTGGATGACTTTATTGCGTATATCCAAGCCGAAGTTTCTAGCCGTAAGCTCAATCTGGAGGAATAAACTATTAAAGGCGGAAGACGTGGCCAACAGCCGGCCAAACCAAACCAGCACCGTTTAAACGGTGAAATTCGTGGCGTTCGTGAAGTTCGTTTAACTGGCGCAGATGGTGAATCCGTTGGTGTTGTATCAATCAACGAAGCATTAGAAGCTGCTGTAGAAGCTGGTATGGATCTTGTAGAGATCAGCCCTAACGCCGAGCCACCAGTTTGTCGTGTGATGGACTATGGCAAGTTCCTCTTTGAAAAGAGCAAGACTGCTAAAGAGCAGAAGAAGAAGCAAAAACAGATCCAGATTAAGGAAATTAAATTCCGTCCTGGGACTGATATTGGAGACTATCAGGTAAAACTACGCAACCTGACCCGTTTCCTAGAAGAAGGCAACAAAGTGAAAGTTACTATTCGCTTCCGTGGCCGTGAGATGGCGCACCAAGACATCGGTGTCGATGTTCTTCATCGTTTGAAAGAGGATACTGCTGAAATTGCAGTAGTTGAGTCTTTCCCGAGTCGAATTGAAGCACGCCAGATGATCATGATGCTTGCCCCTAAAAAGAAGTAATTAACGGCTTACAAGTAATGAGACCTCGCCGTTGAAAGACGGTGGGGTGTTATTCGCCCTAATTACATGTTATTTAAACTACTACAATGCGGAGTTATTCATCATGCCTAAGATGAAAACCAACAAAGGTGCAGCTAAGCGTTTTAAGAAAACTGCTGGCGGTATTAAATTTAAGCACGCTACAAAACGTCATATCCTGACTAAGCGTACTACTAAGAACAAGCGTCAACTACGCCCTAACTCAATCCTTCCAAAATGTGAAGTGGCTGGTGTTATGCGCATGTTGCCATACGCTTAATTCTTTTTAGTTTATTTATCGTTTAGTTTAGGAGAAGCATAATGCCTCGCGTAAAACGTGGTGTACAAGCTCGTGCACGTCATAAGAAAGTTCTAAAACAAGCTAAAGGTTACTACGGAGCACGTTCACGTGTTTACCGCGTAGCTTTCCAAGCTGTAACCAAAGCTGGTCAATACGCTTACCGTGACCGTCGCACTAAAAAGCGTCAGTTCCGTCAACTATGGATTGCGCGTATTAACGCAGCATCTCGTCAAAATGGTCTATCTTACAGCCGTTTCATTAACGGTCTTAAGAAAGCATCTATTGAGATCGATCGTAAGATCCTTGCTGATATCGCGGTATTCGACAAAGCTGCATTTGCAGTGCTTGTTGAAAAAGCAAAAACTGCTCTTTAATTTAGCAGTGAAGGTTTAAAGAAAAGGAGGGCAAGTATGCTCTCCTTTTTTATTGCGCTTATTTATAAGCTTTATAAGCGCGACAGTGGGCTTAATACACCGCTGGCGCCTCTATCCAGTACGTGAGTGTAAATCTGAGTGGTTTTTACATCACTATGCCCTAATTGTTCTTGTACTGTTCTAATGTCCGCTCCCGCTTCTAGCAAGTGTGTCGCAAAGCTATGCCTTAGCGTATGGCATGAAACTGACTTTTGTATCTCAGCATCATGAGCGGTTTTCCGAACTGCTCGCTGCAATGCCGACTCATTAATATGGTGCCTTCGTTTCAACCCACTATTCTCATCTAAGGTAAGTAAATTAGATGGAAACAAGTAGTGCCAATTAAACTCATAAGGAGCTGAAGGATATTTTTCTCGCAACGCATTGGGTAACCAGACTCCTCCATAACCTTTGGTTTGCATATCTTTATCATAGTAACGCTTAGCTAATGCTTGTTGCTCAGCTAGTTGTGGATAAAGCTCCTCAGCAAGTGTGACGGTGCGGTTTTTTCCTCCTTTTCCTTGCCATACCCGAACCGCACCATAATCTAAATCAATATCCTGTATTCGGAGTCTGACACATTCCATCAGCCGCAGCCCTGATCCGTATAAGAGCATAATTTGCAATTGATATCGTGGCTCAATATGTTCTAAAAACCGCTTAATTTCAGTTCTTGTCATCACTACTGGTAATTTCTGAGCAAGTTGAGATTTCTTGAAATTCATGCTAATTGATAGCGGTTCTTTAATGATTTCACGGTACAGAAAATGGAGAGAGTTAAGCGCTAACGCTTGTGTTTTCGCGGCTACTTTCCCATTAACAGCTAAGTCAGTTAAAAACATCTCAACTTCTTTACTACCCATTCTCATTGGATGTGTTTTGTTATTGAAGTAGATGAATCGTGTTATCCAGTGCAAATATGCCTCTATAGTTTTCTTTGCATAGTGTCGCGCTTGCATATAC
>NZ_NDIM01000006.1:0-4294 GCF_002241375.1 Vibrio sp. V19_P1S1T109
GGAAAATGTTAACCCCTATTGTTATTAAAGTCAGAGAGTGATATTTAAATCAAAGAATGGAGCTTTTTAAGTATACGGCCAACTTGATTTTTATAGTAACGGTACAGACGTTTCTTATCACGTGGGATTGATGTTATTTGGTTAAGATACAGCCAATCTTTTAAATCATACTCAAGTGCTAGATTACCTCGCTGATAGAAACGTTCAGTCACATCTAATCCCAGTTTTTCTGGGCCATCAATCAGTAAGTTATTCGCTATAAACTGTGGCCAAAACTCTTCACCTAACCCTGCATGATCGCAGGTTTTACTCTCGATATGGTGCTCTTCACTGAGTAGCGCTGCGATCCAATTCAGACATAAAACTTGCTCTGTTGCTGGGTGGCGTGCTTTGTAGCCCGGCTTAAGCGTAAAGTGTAATTCTGGTATCCAGCGATCAGACCAAATGGTCAGGAGATCTCGGGTCAGGCCAAAGTCAAACAGATCGCTTTTATGAAAATGAACCGGATGCCCATAGTGACTCGAAATAAAAAACGTGCTGCTGGTGAGTACCCGCTGAGTCAAAAATTGATAATTCTGTGCTCTGGGGACATCGGCATATTGTTCATACAGCTCAACAAATTGGCGACCTGTCAGCAGGTTATCGGTGCGTAGCTTAACCGCATAAGGCGTTTTTACCGCTTTCAGCCCCATGTGGGTACTGTACATCTGACGGTTATTATTGAGTTTGAGCGGCTGACCGTCATAAAAAACGGTATTTGAGCCGGGATCATCCAATTCCAACACTTGGTCGTAATCAAGGCCATCCAACGGCTGCCCTTTCCAAGTCGACAGAATGATGGTCGATTTAGGAAAAAAGCGACGTATGGAGTTCAAACATTGCTCTGTGATGCCAGCGATTTGCTGGCGACTGGCACTGGCTTGCACTGGCCCCTGCACAACAAAGGTGATCGCTTCATCATCAATCTTGATCATGGTTGTGGTTGCCTCAAAAAGTCCGTGTATTCATCTGGTACGCCACAAAAAATGACCTCATGGCGTGCGATCAAGTGGTAGTGAATATTCAACCCCTTTTGAATGAGTAAATTGTAGAGCGGCGCAATGTATAGCTCGCCTCTCTCCCATTCTTGGCTAGGTCTGGCAACGTATTCACGATACGCCTCCAAGTAATCTTCTTTACGATTGAAGTGATAAAGCCCGGTACTACAGAGATCGGAAATCGGGTTTTTCTCCGCGGTCTGGATCACTTTGGTGCTTCCGGTATGTTCTGGTTTGGCGAAAGACCAATTGTTACCGCTGCCCTGAAACACTTCTAGGTAGCCATCACTGTGTTGGCTAATGTCAGGGAATACAAAATTCGGGCGGAATGTGTCGATGTTAAACACCGTGATCGATCCTTGATAGTCCACGCCTTGCTTTGCTAATTCCTCTAACCCTAAAGTCACCGTTTCGGCTTGGCCGCGAGTTTCTGTATGCAATTCAGCAATGTAAAACTGTTTAATGCCAAGCTGAGAGGCTTTTTCGCGCACAAACGCTGCAGTGTTGTAAACATTGCGCACAATGAACAGAAACGGAGTGTTAGCAAAATACGCAGCAAAGCTGCTGACCGAGTGTTCAAACAGGGTTTGACCGTGGGCTTCAAGCATATATTTGGGCTGGGTATAACCGGCTTTAAAGAAGCGAGAACTCATTCCCGCCATTGGGATCACAATCATTGATCAAGCCTCAATAAAATTTGATGGAGACGGAACGCATTGGCAAATAAGGCATCTTGACGACGGCGATCATCGGCATGCAAAGGCAACATCGATAAGAAAAGTTGAATTTGCATCGCGTAGAGATTTTTCGCCGTGAGGCCAAAAGTCTGTTCAATTAGTTCGATAAAGCCTTGCTGCGTCTCTTTATGTTGGCTCTGCTCTGCAATCTTTAATTCGATCGCTTTGTCGCCAATCTCAACATGGTAGTAACCGGCAATAATCCAATCATACAAACCAAGAATTGAATGGCTCAGCTTAGCTAAATCGTAGCGGATATCACCATACAGTGTTTTCTGCCCGTCAGGTGTCATCCCTCTAGGGTCGATCGTTTTAATTTTGTTGGCTCTGAAGTCATACAAAATATTGCTAAAGCAAAAATCACCGTGCAAGACGCCCAGTAAGGGTTCTCCATTAGGCAGATGTTTTTGGCTATCGCACAGAATTTGCGCGAGCGAGACATCTTGTCCTGCAAATTGCCACTTTTTTTCTAAAGAGATGTGCCGCGATGCACAGAATTCGTTAAGGCGTAAAGTGGTTTTATCGGCAAACAGTATGTCGAGAGTATTGATGGGATCATTCGGCTCGGTAGGTTGCTCAAGGCACAGGCTTAAAAACTCCACTGCGCTGGCTAAGATTTTTTGCCAGATTTGACTCGGCAGCTTGGAAAAAACGAATAACTCATTCAGCGCAGTGAGGTAGAGATATTCTAAGCGATAGGAAATTTTCCCCTCGCTGTTTTGACTACCTAAATATTGTGGGATGAAACCACGCATTGTCATCGGCAGATTGTCAAACCAGTAAGCTTCAGCAGCTATTTTTTGGTTCTTTATGCTCGATTTTTCAATCCATTTGGCGGTTATAGTGAGCTCATTAAAGGCGCGCTGAGTTGTGAATTCAGCTTTGGAATGATAGTAAGTATTCACATGACCAAAATCGAGCCAGCCAATCGAGTTGACGGCACTTAAGCCTACGTTTTTATGATAGCGGTTAAGACCAGCAATAAATTGCCACTCACTCTGTGTAATACTGCGAACCAGTTCACGTGGGAGGCTGAATTTAAAGTAGCCATCGATAATCCGCTGACTTTCGCTATTCATTGGAGTGTTGGCATCTTGTAGCCAATCAACTTCATCATTAGTCAATACGGCCCAGTTATAACTGTCTTTCGCGGTGGAAACGCTGACAATATCATCTCCAACAGGAAGTTGGTTAAAAAGCGTATCACCGTAGAGGATGTGCAGTGGTGCATTAAGTGAGTGGCCACTAATATTGAGTGCAGCAACCAAAGAAGCGCCAAGGCTCAGTCCATCAGGCGTAGCGATAATCGTCACCTGATGCTGTTCAAGCCACTGACTGTCGATTTCTGAGATAGCATAAGATTCAGGCAAAGAGAGATAGACTTTTAAGCCTTGTGGTGCCAAAGCGACTTGATGCTGAAACAGGCGACGATTGCCTAAAGGTAGAAAGCTAGGTGGAATACGCCCAAATTCAGATTCCAATTCTTGCCCGACGTAGGCACCAGACATTATCAGGAACATGATTTTTCCTTCTCGAAGAGTTGGTGGATCTCTTCCAAACTCATTGAGGAAAATTCGGTAGGGCGCACGGCGCGATCATCAATATAAAAGCCGTCGTGCCCACACCAAGGTTTGCCCACTAAAATTTCATCATACGGAACTTGGTGTTTATCCAGCCACTCAGTAATGATAGGAAGAGTATGGATATTGATTTTACCGACGTTACCTTCATAAGTGCGCATATTACGCGCCGTTGAAATCACAATCTCAAACCCCTTTTGCTTATAATTGCGCAGTTGTTCAATCACATCCATTCTCGGTAGGACGTTTTTATAATCGGAAGTATTGGCTTGAGTTAGTGTCCCATCAAGATCAACAATTAGTCGTTTCATTAAGAGTATTCTCTTTATAAATCTAAATATTCAAGTGTTTTGGCAAGAGCGCCACGGTTTTGTTCTACGATTTGATAACCCTGCTTGCCGCGATGAATACGCTGTTTGTTATCAGTGAACCATTCACAAAGCATTTGTGCAATTTGCTCTGCATCTTGTGTGATCACACAAGCATCGGCTTGATTGAGGGCTTGAGTGATTTCACTGAAGTTGTAATAGCTTGGGCCAGTCAACATGGGTAAACCAAGCGCAGCTGGCTCGAGTAAATTATGCCCACCGACTTTGTCACCCGCTAAGCTTCCGCCCATAAAGCAAATGTCAGCAGATCCCATGAGTACTAGCATCTCCCCCATAGTATCAGCTAGATAGACCTGTACTTCTGGATCGAGTTTATTCTCTGTTTGAGTTCGCCGCACACTCATAAATTGTGTTTTACATAACTCAAAAACAGCATTAAATCGCTCAGGGTGGCGCGGAACAAGCATAAGCAGTGCGCTAGGGTGTGCTTTAAGTACTTTGGCATGAGCGGCTAACACTTGTTCATCTTCACCTTGGTGAGTGCTGGCTGCAATCCAAACTGGGCGCGCACTCCCTAGATGAGATCTTAACTGCTTGCCTCTTTGTATGAT
>NZ_NDIM01000092.1:0-4269 GCF_002241375.1 Vibrio sp. V19_P1S1T109
TCGCCAAGTCGCTCTGCGACATGGCGAGAAGCTTGCTCCCATTTATAGCTTTCTTTCTCTTTGTATGGTCGAGTGGCGTACTGGTGTCCTTGTCCACGCTTTTCAATATCTCGAGTCCAGCGTTGTTGTTCAATTAAGCCAACAACCACTTGAGTTTCGGGAGCAAAAAGTAAGGTCGAGTGTATGAACATAGCTCGATTTCGATTGCCTTGATTGGAGTGTCCAAGTTCATCTTGTATGCTGCGATGGGAGTAGCTTAGAGAAGTCGTATCTTCTAATGCAAGAAGTGTTTGTTGTTCTAAAGCCTCTTGCGCTGTGACATAAAAGCCCGCTTCAGCGATATCTTCTGCTTTGATTTGCTCATTACGGATAAAGCGGTAAGCCCCTTCCATATCTGCAGGGGAGATGATGAGTTTCGAGACCGGTACGCCAGGTTGCTCGGCCAAAGAGGCTGCTAGGGCAACGAGTCTTTGAGTACGTCTTGGGTCATTGAGGTGAGCTTGACCAAATTGCTTTTGTGCCCAGAGGGTTGGTTCTATATAAGTCATTCTAATCATCCTTGTTATTGCTTAGATGATCAGATCATGAAACATAAAATTAGTTCAAAAAAATCCCCAAGCAGAGGCTTGGGGATTTGTGTATAAGAGACAGCTCCTAGCCTCCCCCTAAAAGGGGGAGGCTCTATTAAGTCCTTAACCCAATACCACGCGAAACCAGATAATGCGCAACCCCATACAGGGCCACTACAAAAATACCAAGCACACTGAACGAGGTAACAATTCCCACATCCGACACACCAAGAAAACCGTAACGGAAGGCATTAACCATGTAGACGATTGGGTTGATTTTCGATACCGCTTGCCAAAAGTCAGGCAATAGGCTGATCGAATAAAATACCCCACCCAAGTAGGTTAATGGGGTCAATACAAAGGTAGGAATAATCGAAATGTCATCAAAGGTTTTAGCAAAAATGGCGTTAATCATGCCGCCTAAAGCGAACACAACAGAGGTGAGAAAAACCGTCGCCGCAATAATCCCCCAATGATCGACCTTGAGATCAACAAAGAACAGCGACACAAGGGTCACTATCGTACCCACCAGCAAGCCACGCACTACCCCGCCCATCACAAATCCGGCGATAATGACGTAGTTAGGTACAGGTGCAACTAACAACTCTTCGATGTTTTTCTGAAACTTCGCACTAAAGAAAGAAGAGGCGACGTTCGAGTATGAGTTAGTGATCACCGACATCATGATTAAGCCCGGGACAATATATTCCATATAGCTAAAGCCGTTCATCTGGCCAATACGCGAACCAATTAGGTTGCCAAAAATAATGAAATAGAGCGTCATGGTGATGGCTGGCGGTACTAAGGTTTGCACCCAAATACGCGTAAAACGGTTAATTTCTTTAGTCAGTAAACTGCAAAAAGCCGTCCAATATAAACGATACATCATGATTATCCTCGGCTTTGCTGTTGAACAATGCTGACAAACAGCTCTTCAAGGCGGTTCGCTTTGTTGCGCATCGAAAGCACCGTAATTCCCTGTTCTGTTAACTGTGAAAAGACTGAATTTAGCCCTTTCGTTTTCTCCAACTCAATTTGTAACGAACCGTTGAGCATGGTCTGCGAGATCACACCACTGAGTTGTGGCGCTGGCGGAGAATTCTCTGCGATATCTAAAATAAAGGTTTCGAGCTGTAATTTGGCCAGTAAATCCTTCATCGAGGTATTTTCAATAAGCTCACCTCGGTTAATAATGCCGATATTGCGGCACAGCATCTCCGCTTCTTCTAAATAGTGCGTAGTTAAGATAATGGTGATCCCTTGCGCGTTAATTTCGGTTAAGAACTCCCACATCGAACGGCGCAGTTCAATATCCACCCCGGCGGTGGGTTCATCTAAAATCAACAACTTAGGCTCATGCATTAAGGCTCGAGCAATCATCAAACGGCGTTTCATACCACCAGAAAGATTACGTGCTCGCTCTTTACGTTTTTCCCACAAATCGAGTTTTGAGAGGTACTTCTCTGCCCTCTCTTTCGCTAACGCTTTCGTCACGCCGTAATACCCAGCTTGCTGCAGCACTATTTGCTCAACCGTTTCAAACTGGTTGAAGTTGAACTCCTGCGGCACTAAACCAATGTGTTGTTTGGCAAGCTCAAGATCTTTATCAATATCAAAACCAAACACTTTAACGGTGCCAGAGGTTTTATTGACCAGCGAAGAGATAATGCCAATGGTGGTTGATTT
Organism: Vibrio sp. V19_P1S1T109; assembly: GCF_002241375.1. Taxonomy (NCBI): domain Bacteria; kingdom Pseudomonadati; phylum Pseudomonadota; class Gammaproteobacteria; order Vibrionales; family Vibrionaceae; genus Vibrio; species Vibrio sp. V19_P1S1T109. The sequence continues at coordinate 2,256 of NZ_NDIM01000092.1, forward strand.
CCCGGCTCCATTGGGCCCAAGCAGTGCGTAAAAATCGCCTTTTTCAACCTGTAAACTCACCCCTTTTAGGGCCTCAAACCCACCAGCGTAAGTTTTTCGTAATTGTTCTATTTCTAATGCGTACATTCCACGGATCACTCTTTGTGATGTTAACCTATCCAATGTGCTGCTAAGGCTCGCGTTTTTCAACCCAATATTAGAAATTGATAAAATAAAAAAACGCAGATCCAGCGATCTGCGTAATTCATTCTTGCACAACCTTAACGCTTAACGATTTTGGGCTACCTGCTTAACCGCAGCATTGAGCGCTTCATAACGAAACGAAAAAGTCTGCTCGGTTGGCACCAAATCCAAAATATGAAACTTTTCCAGTTGCTGTTTGGTGTGCACATTTGGGCAAAGTAAGTAGACCGCGCAGTGGGCATCTAAGGCATCATTAATCGCGTTTTCTAAAGCAAGCCCAACCGTCACATCAATCATAGGTACATCAGTAAGATCTAAAATCATCGCTTCATAGTCACTAATGTGATTATGCTGGCGAGCGATCGCTTTAGATACACTAAAAATCATCGGCCCTGAGAGATAAAAAAACAGCACCTTACCATTGGCTTGATCCAATAAAGCTCGTTCGCTGTCAGTCAATGGCACATCGTTTTCATCAGCATCACTAATGGCTTTCACTTGGCGAGCTTGCTCGCGGCTCAAGCGTTCTATGATCAAAATATTTGAGATAAAAACGCCCAAACCAACCGCAACAATCAAATCGACAAAGACAGTTAACAGCATCACGCCATACATGATGGCCATCCCCTGCACACTCACTTTATGCGCGCGTTGGATAAAGCTCCAATCAAGAATATTGAAACCAACATACACCGCAATCCCTGCCAATACCGCCATTGGAATCGGTTCGGTTAAGCCTCCCGCCACCAACACCACTAAGGCTAATACTAAAGCACGAACTACACCCGACAGAGGAGAACGCGCGCCGACCTGAATATTGGTCACCGTACCCATGGTTGCGCCAGCACCCGGCAACGCCCCAAATAGCCCTGCTATCATATTGGCGAGCCCTTGCCCTCGCAGTTCTTTATCGGAATCATGCTCTTTACGCGTTAGAGAATCGCCAATTACCGCGGTGAGCAACGTATCAATGCAGCCAAGCGTACCGAGTACTAAAGCGTCAATCACCATGGTGGTGAACATCTCGGCATTAAAGGTTGGGATAACAAAAGAGGGTAAGCCTGCGGGTATCACACCAATACGGCGGATCTCATCGCTATCAAATAACAGTACTGAAATAAGCGTCACCCCAACTAACGCAATCAACTGAACGGGCACTTGTTTGCGATATTGAGCCGGGAGAAAAAATAAAATGCCTAAGGTTAACAAACCAAGAAAGAGCTCACTGAACTTCATCTGGCTAATGATCTCGGGCAACGCGGTTAACGTTCCCATCACTCCCCCAGCGGGAGCCGCCTGACCAAGCAGCGGTGACAACTGCAGGATAATCAAAATCACCCCAATTCCTGACATAAAGCCAGAGATCACGCTATAGGGCATTAAGGTGATGTATTTCCCGAGTTTTAAAGTGCCAAGTACAATCTGAAAAGCGCCTGCCATCATGACAACCGTGAAGCTAACTGCAAGCCCCGTTTCAGGGTAACGCGCCACCATGCTGGTTAAAATGGCCGTCATAATGACCGTCATTGGCCCTGTAGGTTCAGAAATTAATGTAGATGAACCACCAAACAAGGCAGCAAACAGCCCCACCAATATTGCTCCCCAAAGCCCTGCTTCTGCCCCCGCACCAGACGCCACACCAAAAGCCAAGGCAAGTGGCAGTGAAATAATCGCGGTCGTGACGCCACCAAAGACGTCACCTTTTAGGTCGATATCGGCAAAACGGCCTCTAAACACAATGCTTTTCCTCATACTCAAAATAGGTTGTCTCACTCTAACAAATCATCATTCTAATAATTAACCATTATTTTACATATGATTGATTCTCTGT
>NZ_NDIM01000023.1:0-4144 GCF_002241375.1 Vibrio sp. V19_P1S1T109
TCGCAAGATTTTACAGTTAATATCATTTATATCTTAAACATTGACCGTTGTATTAATAAGGACTGGGCATGGTGAATTCGCCACTGTTTTCCGAGATTATAGAAAACCCAGCACTGATGCGCAGCTTGTTGGAGTCATTACCCGAACCCACTTTTCTGATTAACCGCGATGGCGTATATGTGGAGGCCTTAGGAGGCACGGATCGCAGCCGACACCACGACCCAAGGGTTCTCATTGGTCTCAATCTATACCAGGTATTACCCGAAAAAAAAGCCGCTTGGTTTCATCAAATTATCCAAGAAGTCATTGATAACGGACAAATGCGAGAGTTTGAATACGATCTCGACCTAAGGGTGATAGCTCAATTTAAAGGCAGCTCTGGCCCTATCGATATTCAGTTTTTTAACGCATTGGTCATCCCGCTGAAAAATACTGAGTACGTGCTATGGATTGTGAGAAATATTACCGCTTATAAGCGCACGTTAGAGCGGCTTTCTATACACCAACTTGAGTTAGAAAAACTGACCAATGTGGATCATTTAACTCAGGTCTATAACCGTTATGCGATGGACTCATTGCTGCCCAAAGCGTTAGATAAGATCAAACGTGAGCAAAGTAGTGCTGCAATTTTCATGATCGACTTAGATTGCTTCAAAGAATATAACGACCACTATGGCCATGTGAATGGCGATACTGTGCTGCGCAAGATAGCGAGCACTCTGCAGCATTGGAAACGTAAAGATGACCTCTGCTTTCGCTATGGAGGAGATGAATTTCTACTATTTATTGCGGATATTGATATTAAACAGTGCGAGCAAAAAGCATTACAACTACTTAGTGAAGTGAGAGAGCTGCAAATCCCTCACCGCTATTCTCGTGTCTCATTGTATGTATCGATTACTATCGGCATCCAATATTGCGAACACATACCGACTGGCATGACGCCAGAACAGTTTGTATCAACGGCCGATAAAGCGCTGTTTCACGCGAAGAATCAACAGCGCGGAACTATTCATATACTACACAAGGCTTAGTCGATGGTGTGATGATTAGCCCAACGCTGCGCGGCTTGTGCATCTGAATCTCGAGACTCCACCCAGCGTGTTTGTTCGGTGGTGCGCTCTTTCTTCCAAAACGGTGCTTTGGCTTTAAGGTAATCCATAACGAATTCGCACGCCTCAAAAGCCGCGCCACGATGTGAGCTCGACACACCTACAAACACGATTTGATCGCCAATGTCTAAATCACCGATTCGGTGGATCACACGGATTTTTTGCACCGGCCATCGTGCCTGCGCCTGATCACAAATATCACTCAAAGCTTTTTCTGTCATTCCCGGATAGTGCTCAAGCGTTAAGCCAATAACATTATCACCTAAATTCATATCACGAACTTTACCAATAAAGGTAACCACAGCGCCAGCGGAAGTACCTTGCGACAAATCACGGTATTCTGCGTCTACCGAGAAATCTGATATTTGAACGGAAATACGACTATCCATCACTAGCCTCCGGTTACTGGAGGAAAAAAAGCCACTTCATCACCATCACTTAACGAGTAATCAAAGGCAACGATGGTTTGATTGACTGCCACCAGCAGTTTTCCCGGTTGCAAGGCTAAATCCCATTTCCCAGGCTGCGAGGCTAAGTGGCTACGCAGTGCTTCAACCGTAGCAAACTGTGCCTTGAGTTGAATGCTGTCTTGGCCGATCAACTCACGAGTTTGAGCAAAAAAGAGGACATTAATCATGCGTGACCTTTTGTTGTGGCTGAGCGCTAAAGTAACCAGATTTCCCGCCGCTTTTTTCAAGTAAGCGCACTTGTTCAATCACGATATCTTTTTGTACTGCTTTACACATGTCGTAAATGGTTAACGCCGCCACCGATGCCGCGGTTAAGGCTTCCATTTCAACCCCTGTTTTACCGGTTAATTTACACAATGATTCAATTCGAACTTTGCTTTGTGCTTCGATGGCTTCAAGCTGCACTTCTACTTTAGTAAGCAGCAATGGGTGGCACAGTGGGATTAAATCCCACGTTTTCTTCGCCGCTTGAATGCCCGCAATTCTTGCGGTGGCAAACACATCACCTTTGTGGTGTTGCCCAGAAAGGATCAGTTGCAGCGTTTGTGGTGACATCTTCACAAAGGCTTCCGCACGTGCTTCACGTACGGTTTCAGCCTTGGCAGAGACATCGACCATATTGGCTTCGCCTGAGGCATTAATATGAGTAAATTCGCTCATTGAAACCCCGTTAAACCGAAAGATGTGGCATAAAGTTGCATGGGCGATGGCTAGCATCTAACTGCTGTTTGATGATTTTCGTCCAACCGGTTTTGCACGCTCCTGTTGAACCTGGCATGGCAAAAATAACCGTATGGTTGGCAAAACCTGCAATGGCGCGAGACTGAATGGTTGAAGTGCCAATTTCATCGTAAGAGACCAATCGGAACAGCTCGCCAAAACCTTCAACTTCTTTATCAAACAAGGGCTTTAATGCCTCTGGTGTGCTGTCGCGTGAAGTAAAACCCGTTCCGCCCGTGATCAGCACGGCTTGCACGTTTTCATCCGCGATCCACTGAGACACAATCGCGCGAATTTTATACTGATCATCAATAACAATCTGCTTATCGGCCAGAATGTGTCCCGCTTGTTGAAGTTGCTCAGCTAAGTAACCACCTGAAGTATCGTTTTCTTCAGTACGAGTATCGGAAACCGTCAGTACGGCAATATGTGCTGGTTGAAATGCGCTTTCTGCGTGACCCATGTGTTCACCTACTGTTCAAATGTGTACCACATCACCCGCTAAACAATAGCCAGTGACAAAAAGAATTTAGCCACCAATGGAGGCGAGATTAGGCGTCATACCCGTATTGCCATCTTGTAAAAAATGGCTGACCGACTTGGTCTGTAATTGCGCTTGAATTCGCTCAATTAAGGCTTGCTGTTGATTATCTTGGGCGAGCAGATCGCGTAATTCAACGCCTTGCTCACCGAAAAGGCACAGGTGTAACTTCCCCTTTGCCGAAACACGTAAGCGGTTGCAGCTATGGCAAAAGTTTTTCTCATACGGCATGATAAGACCGATTTCACCTTGGTAATCGGCATGAACAAATACTTGCGCTGGCCCATCATTGTGAGCTCGGGTTTTCAGCACCCAACCATTGGCAATCAGTTGATTACGAATGGCAACACCTGAAATATGGTGACGCTCAAACAGCGAGTCCATTTCACCAGTTTGCATTAGTTCAATAAAACGAAGTTGAATAGGGCGATGTTTAATCCAATCTAAAAAAGCAGGTAACTGCTGATGATTAAGGTCTTTTAGCAGCACAACGTTGACTTTAACTTGCTGGTAACCGACTTCAAAAGCGCGATCAATCCCCGCCATCACTTGCGTAAATTTGTTTTCACCCGTGATTTGGTGGAACATTCTTGGATCAAGACTATCGACACTGACATTGATATGCGTTAACCCAGCCGATTGCCAACCTTCTACTTGTTTGGCCATACGGTAACCGTTGGTGGTGGTCGCCACTTTCTCTATACCAGCGGTATTCGCCACACAAGCAATAATGTCGTTAAAGTCTTTACGCAAAGTCGGCTCCCCCCCTGTGATGCGTACTTTCGACGTACCACAGTCGGCAAAGGCTCGCACGACGCGTTGTATTTCAGGAAGGGTTAAAAAAGACGAGTTTTTCTGCCCCGAAGGTTGATAACCATCAGGCAGGCAATATGTGCATTTAAAGTTACAGACATCTGTAACAGATAAACGTAAATAATAAAATTTACGTTGGAATCTATCTTCGAACTGTTGCGCCACGGAACACCTTTCCAAATACGGGAGGCATAATCATTTCCAATTATGCCCTTGTGGTATTAGACCACTGGCTTAACCACCCTATCTCACAAAAATGAGACTTAGCCAGTTAAGCTCGGAGCTATGGCAGCCGTTGAGGTAGTATAATTAACTATCTCTACAGCAGCTGATAAGTAAAATACTTAATATTAGTAAGTGATTCTACCCTTATCGTAAAAAAAAAGAGTCCATTACCCAATTTACCTCCTAATGAGTATGGGTTGTGAACAAGCTGATTTAAATTGTAGTTAATTATTAAAAAATAAGAAGAACAGATGACTCTATAC